>NZ_JBEPYQ010000001.1:0-158489 GCF_041641335.1 Cohnella sp.
CTTTGGAGACGGGCGTATTGGCGAGAATGCCGTCCGCTCCCAGCTCCATCGCCTGAGCGGCGTCTCCGGCAGAGCCCAGGCCCGCATCCACGATGACGGGAACCCGCGCCTCCTCGGCAATCAGGCTCAGGTTGTACGGATTCAGAATGCCAAGCCCCGTGCCGATCGGGGCTCCGCCCGGCATGACCGCCGCCGCTCCGGCATCCTCCAGCCTGCGGCACAGCGACGGGTCGTCCGACGTATAAGGCAGCACGGTGAAGCCTTCGTCGGCCAGCCGTTCCGTCGCCTTAAGCGTCTCGAACGGATCGGGCAACAGCGTGCGCGGATTGGCGCTGATCTCCACCTTGATCCAATCCCCCAGCCCCGCAGCGCGTGCCAGCCGGGCAATTCGCACCGCCTCATCGGCGTTGCCGGCCCCCGACGTATTCGGCAAATAGATCAGTTCTCTGTCCGCGACATGCTGCAGCACGCCGTCGTCTTCATAGTTGTCCAGGTTGATTCGGCGCACCGCGAACGTAATGACTTCGGCTCCGGACGCCTCCAACGCACGAAGGAAAACGGCAGGGCTCGGAAATCTGCCCGTCCCGAGAAAAAAACGGGACTTCAGCTTCCGTCCCCCGATCACCATCCCGTCTTGCACAATTGTATTCATTTCCATTCCCACGCTCAGCCTCCCCCGACAAAATGAACGAATTCGACCGAGCACCCGCCTTGCAGCGGCGTCTCTCCCCACAGCTGGCGCGGGACGACCGCCCCGTCCAGGTCGGCGACGACGCTGCGGCCTTCCAGCTTATACTGCGCCGCCAGCTCCAGCAGCGTAGCCGCCTGCGTCCGCTCGCTGCGGCCGTTGACGGTGAGCGCGATTTCCCGGACGTTCCTGCGCTCCGGCAAGGTCAGCGCAACGGATATCGGCAAGGATGCCGGTACAGCTGCCTGCTCCCCCAAGCTCCAGGCGTTAATCTTCTCCAGCAGATTGCGGCAGACCGATTCGGGATCGGCATGGCCGACGATCGCGGACACCGCGCACAGCCTTCTCGCCCCTGCCCGCAGCACCTCCTCCGCATTGGCCTCCGTAATGCCGCCGATGGCGACGAACGGGATGCGGATTTCCGCGGCCGCCTGCGCGACATAAGCGGTCGTCACCGCCTGACGTCCAGGCTTGGTGCCCGTCGGATAGACGGGACCGACGCCGATATAATCCGCTCCCGCCCGTTCCGCGGCGCGGGCCTGCTCGATCCGGTGCGTGGAGATGCCGATAATGCGCCGCGGACCGAGAAGCTCTCGCGCAGCCTCGATCGGCAAGTCGTCCTGCCCCAAATGAACGCCGTCGGCGTCCGCGGCAAGCGCAATATCCGGATGGTCGTTGACGATGAGCGGCACTCCGTATTTGGCGGTCAGCTCCTTCAGCCGCTTCGCTTTCTCGATCAGTTCCCGCTTCGAACTCTCTTTGTCCCGAAGCTGCACGATATCGGCTCCTCCTCTTAAAGCCGCCTCCATGACCTTCGCCATGCTGCGTCCGGGATGATAGTTTTCACCGGTGATGACGTACAGCTTAAACTCCAACGGACGGCTCATCCGCTCTCCTCCTTGTCTCGTCGTTCAAATAATGCCGATAGATGTCCAGCGCGCGTTCGGCCTCGCCCGCTCCTTGAATCAACGCGCGCCCTTCCGCGAAAATGACGATCCGCTCGCCTTCGACTGTCGAGGCGCGCAGCAGATAGCGGTTATCGGCCGTAATGACGCAGCCGATCTCAGTCAAGCGCCTTCTCCACTCTGCGAGCGACACAGACGGCTTCAGCATCAACTGAAACGTATCCCTTCCGCACAGGACGACCAGCTTCTCTGCCTCGGAGTCATCGCCCGGCAACGCATTTTCAGTCTCTCCCTCCGGTTCTTCGCCCGACAAGTCCTCATCTGCCGTATCTCCATGATCCTCTCCGGACAAGTCGTCCTCTGTACGGACAAAGCCTTCATTCTTCGCAAGCTCCCTGCTAGCAGCTGCCGTCGGCTCCCCCCACCCACAATAAAGACACGCTTCAACCGGCGACGGCAGCTTCCATTCCTTGACCGAGAAATGCCACGCGTCCACGGTCAGCCACGTTCCGCGCAGCGCCGCCCGATTCCCCGTCAGGGCCTTAAGCGCCTCCGCCGCCTGCAAAGCGGCCACCATCTCCACCGCGGGCGAGATAACCCCGAGCGTGTCGCAGGTCGGCGCGCCTTCGCTCCCCGTCTCCTCCTCGCCGAGCAGGCAGCGCAAGCAGCAGTGGTCCCCGGGAGCGAGCAGCGCGGTCATTCCGCCTGAGCCCGCAACGCCGCCGTAGACGAGCGGAATGCCGCGGCCGAAGCAGACATCGCTGAGCAGCAGCCGGGTCTCTGTATTGTCGGTGCCGTCGAGCACGAGGTCGACGTCCGCAGCCAGCGCCTCCGCGTTGCGCCGATTCACGTCGGCCACGAAAGCCTCGATCCTGACCCCGCCGTTGACCCGGCGCAGCTTCGCCGCGGCGGCGACCGCCTTGGGCAGCGCCGCTTCGGCGTCCTCCTCGTCGAACAGCGTCTGCCGGTGCAAGTTGCTCAGCTCCACGTAGTCCCGATCGACGAGACGCAGGCGGCCCACTCCGGCCCGGACCATATGCTGGGCAAGCGACGCCCCCAACGCTCCGGCGCCTACGACGAGCACGCTCGCCTCGCCGAGCCGCCGCTGGCCCCGCACTCCGATCGGAGCGAAGCGGATCTGCCGGGAGTAGCGCTCCTCCGCCTCCGCTTCCTTATGCATAGATCCGGCTTCCCCCGGCCTTGAACGCTTCCGCCTGCTCCTGCATGCCGGCCTCCAGCGCTTCCTCCTCCGCTACGCCGCGCTTCTCCGCGTAATCGCGAATGTCCTGCGTAATGCGCATGCTGCAAAACTTCGGTCCGCACATCGAGCAGAAATGCGCCGATTTGGCCGCCTCCGCCGGCAGCGTTTCGTCGTGATACGCCATCGCTCGCTCCGGATCGAGAGACAGATTGAACTGGTCTCTCCAGCGGAATTCGAATCTCGCCTTGGACAACGCATCGTCGCGCAGCCGCGCCCGCGGATGGCCCTTCGCCAGATCGGCGGCATGGGCGGCGATCTTGTAGGCGATGACGCCGTCCTTGACGTCCTCCTTGTTCGGCAGGCCAAGATGCTCCTTCGGCGTCACGTAGCAGAGCATCGCCGTCCCGAACCAGCCGATCATCGCGGCGCCGATCGCGGACGTAATGTGGTCGTACCCCGGAGCGATGTCGGTCGTCAGCGGCCCCAGCGTGTAGAACGGCGCTTCCTTGCACACCTCCATCTGCCGGTCGACGTTTTCCTTAATCAGATGCATAGGCACGTGGCCGGGCCCCTCGATCATCACCTGCACGTCGTGCTTCCACGCGATCTCGGTCAGCTCGCCGAGCGTATCCAGCTCCGCGAACTGCGCCTCGTCGTTGGCGTCGGCGATCGAACCGGGCCGCAGACCGTCTCCGAGCGAGAAGCTGACGTCGTAGGCTTTCATAATCTCGCAAATGTCCTCGAAATGCGTATACAGGAAGTTCTCCTTGTGATGGGCCAGACACCAGGCTGCCATAATCGAGCCGCCGCGGGAGACGATGCCCGTCACCCGTTTCGCGGTCAGAGGAATATAGCGCAGCCGTACCCCGGCATGAATCGTGAAGTAATCGACGCCCTGCTCGGCCTGCTCGATCAGCGTGTCGCGAAACACCTCCCAGCTCAATTCCTCCGCCTTTCCTCCGACCTTCTCCAACGCCTGGTAGATCGGCACCGTGCCCACCGGAACCGGGGAATTGCGAACGATCCATTCCCGGGTCGTGTGAATGTTTTTGCCCGTGGACAGGTCCATGATCGTATCGGCGCCCCAGCGGGTCGCCCACGTCATCTTCTCCACCTCCTCCTCGATCGAAGAGGCGACGGCCGAGTTGCCGATGTTGGCGTTGATTTTGACGTGAAAGTGGCGCCCGATAATCATCGGCTCGCACTCGGGATGATTGATATTCGCCGGGATAACCGCGCGCCCCGCGGCCACCTCCGCCCGTACGAATTCCGCGCTCATCCCTTCGCGCAGCGCGATGTATTCCATCTCCGGCGTGATCAGCCCTTGGCGGGCGTAGTGCAGCTGCGTCACCTTGCGCCCTTCCGCCGCCCGCAGAGAGCGGTTATGCGGCTTGGGAAACACCTCCGCGCCCCTCTTCTCCGCCGCATCGGCCGTCGCAAAGCCGTTGTCCTCGGGCCGCACCTCGCGTCCCTCGTACTCGACCGTGTCGCCTCGCTCCGCGATCCAGCGTCCCCGCACGGAGGGCAGCCCCCGCCGCACGTCGGCCTGAAACCCATCCTCCGTATACGGACCGCTGGCGTCGTATACCCGAATCGGATCGTTCGGCTCCTCCTGCCCGTTCCTCCCCGAACTTGGCTCCAGCGCGATCTCGCGCATCGGCACCCGAATGTCTTCCCTGTCTCCCGTCACGTACACCTTGCGGCTTCCCGGCAGCGGCGTCGTCAGAATCGCCATAACAAAAAACCTCCTAATGCGGATGTAATGTCAAATTCCGCTAGGAGGCCATGAGAAAAAGATAAGAAACGACGGACAGACTCGGCGACAACTCCATTTCAGGCGTATGCGTGCCGAGGTCGATGCCGATACGGCAAGAGACGGCGAATACGCGCGGTCCGCCCCTGCCGTTGCGCCTGTCCGCGGCAACCCGCCGCATAACAAAAGCCGCCCCGGCAGGGAGCGGCTGAATGTGTCATGCTCATCGAAGCCAAGGCGCAAGCATGAAGAAGCCTGCGGCCATCGCCTTCCAAAGTCTGACGTACATTGCCCACTTTCCTACGCTGGCATAACCCAGATCAGGTTCAAAGGGACCAAGGCATCGCCTTATCTCAGCCCTTGCGGGCGCCCCTAGTGGAATTCTATGAAAAACATTACAGCCGAAGGGGGCTTCTGTCAACCCTAAATTGAGTTGCGAGCCCCCTTCAGTCCGTCCGCGCGATTAACCGCGCCTTGATTAAGCCTTCTTGCGGAACAACGCGATGGCCAGAGCCAGAATACCCGCGGCCAGCCCCGCAATCGCCAGAGACAGCGTCAGCGTATCGCGGCCGCCTTCGTCCTTGGCATCGCTCGCGGCGGCTCCGCTCGAAGCGCCGTGGCCGTCGCCGTGGCCGTCTCCGGTCGCCTCAGTCACCTTCGTCACGGAAGCCGGTTTGTCGGCATCCGGTGCGCCGGTCCATTCCACCACCTCGCCGTCGGAGTACGTCTGATAAGCCTTCCAGCTCAGCTCCTTGGCGTCGTCGGCGATTTTGCCCTGCATGCGGAATTCGCCGAACTCCGTCGCGCCCAGACCGCTGCCGGTCGCCTTCCAGGTGACGCTGACGATTTTGTCCTCCGCGCCCTTCTCGACCTCGTACGTCCAGTCCGGCTTAGGCTCGAAGCGGCTGATGTTGACGCCGTCCGGAATCGCCACCTTCACCTGCGTCGTCGCGGCGTCCTTCTCGGAAGGCACGCGAACGGTGAACACCTGGTAGGAGCCCGCCGGGGCTTCCTTCGGCTGAACCGTCACGTGAGCGCTGGCCAAGCCCGCAAAACCGATCGACAGCAGCAAAACAAGAAGCAAAGATACGCTTTTTTTCATGAAATATCCAACCTTTCAGATTCGATTAGTCTAAGATATTTCACAGTATAGCCCGTTCCCCCGACTCCGCGCATGACTCGAAAGAGTCATTTCGCCCCGCTCATTGTGACAATATTGAAACGGGGGTCCGCTTCGCCTATTCCGGCTCGACGATTCCCCGCTCGTACGCGTATCGCGTCAGCTGCACTCGATTGTCGAGATGAAGTTTCTGCAAAATGTTTTTCAGGTGGTTTTTCACCGTGTGCTCGGACAGTCCGAGCGATAACGCGATTTCGCGATTTTTCTGCCCCCGCGCGACCTCCTGCAAAATATCATGCTCTCTCGGCGTCAACCCGCCGTCGTCCGTCGCCCGGTCTCTAGGCGCGCCTGCCGAAGAGCTTGATTTGCGCTCCGCGAACTCGCGAAGAATCGACATCGCCAGCTCGGGATTAAGCGGCGCTTCGTCGAAGGCGACCGCGCGCAAATAATCGCGCCAGGAGGCGGGGTGCAGGTTTTTCAGCAAATATCCCTGAGCGCCCTTCTTCAGCGCCTCGAACAGATGCGAGACGTCGTCGGACACCGTCACCATGACGATTTTCACCGCGGGAAAAGACGTCTTGATCGCCTTGACCGCTTCCAATCCGCCCATGCCCGGCATATTGATGTCCATCAGGATCATATCCGGCGCCAAATCCTCCGTCATCCGGAGCGCTTCCTCGCCGCTGGCCGCTTCCCCGACGACGACGAATTCCTCCAGCGCGGACACGATCGTCCGCATCCCTTCCCTTGCGTGCCGATGATCGTCGGCCAGCAGCAAACGAACGACTCTGCTCATCCCTTCTCCGCCTTCCTTCCGCTCTTGACGAGCTCTACGACCGTCCGCTCCCCGCGGCGCTCGGCCAGGAACGACCAGCCCATCGACCTGGCCCGATCCCTCACCATGCGCAGCCCGAAACGCCCCTGCGCCTGAAGCGGATCGCCGTCGAAGCCGACGCCGTCGTCCTCGACGCGGCAGCGGAAGCCGCCCGCTCCGTCCGGCTCCCCGACGACGTACACATGGGATGCCTGCGCGTGCTTCCTTACGTTGACGAGCGCCTCTCGGACGCAGGCGTGAAGCTCGACCTTCTCCTTATCGGTCAAGCCGTCGTCCGGAATCGTCCAGACGAATTCCGCCCGTGCGCCGGACAGCTCCGCCGTCTCTCCGAGCAGCTCCCGCAGCGGGACGACCCATGCGGCCGAATCGGGCGAAGGAGGCTGACGGAGATTGGCGATCGCCTGGCGCACGTCCTCGTGCATGACCCGCACCGTCTCGCGCAGCCCTCCCGCCAGTTCCCGCACCGGCCCGTCCCGGCTCAGCTCGTCCAACTGATCCAGCTTGACGGCGAGCAGGAACATCGATTGCGAGATGCCGTCATGCAGCTCGCGGGCCAAGCTCTCCCGCTCCTCCAGCGCCGCCTTCGCCTCCTTCTCCCGCTGCAGCGCCATCTGCGACTGTTCCATTCGCGCGAACAGGCTGCGTACCAGCGTCAACGTGACGGCCAGCACGATGAACGGCGCGAGCAGG
Source organism: Cohnella sp. (assembly GCF_041641335.1). Taxonomy (NCBI): domain Bacteria; kingdom Bacillati; phylum Bacillota; class Bacilli; order Caryophanales; family Paenibacillaceae; genus Cohnella; species Cohnella sp. The sequence continues at coordinate 7,193 of NZ_JBEPYQ010000001.1, forward strand.
TTGCCCAGCTCCATCGACACGTACGGCAGCAGGAAGGCATGCCGGACGTATTCCCACAAACCGATCGTCAGCGTAGGAATGAGCAGAATGAGCCATTTGAGCCTTCTGTCCTTGCTCCGGTTATCCATATGGCCTGCACGTCCCTTTCTCCATTATCGCCAAGTTCGCCGCAGCCAGAGCCTCTTTTTCATTCGGTATCTCCGTAGCCGATACGCATCCTTTGGCACCCCGCCGATCGCAGTCGCCCGACTCTCAGCCGACCGCTAGTAAATCCGATAAGTCGTCTCGACGACCCGCTCCGTGTCTTCCGAATCGGTGACGCGGACTTGCGCCTTCCATTGTCCCGCAAAAGGCAAATAAGGTCCCTGCGCCGTATACGTCGACTTCTTGAAATCCGGGAATGCGTCCATTTCTTCGTCTTCGTAAAGCTGGAGAGGAACGTCGATATAGCCCATCCCCTCCTTGTCGAGAGGCAGCAGGCGGAGCTGTACGTTCTTGGGCTCCCCTTGGCCGACCCATTCCGGCAGCCAGATTTTCAGAGTAAACCGGTTGTCTCCCGGAGCGTTGGGCGAAATGCGCAGCGTCACGTGCATATCCGTGCCCATCTTGTGATAGCTGAGCGGTTCGTTAACCGGCAGCGGCGTCTGGTAGGTCAGCACTCCGACGCAGAGCACGATTCCCGCGAGCAGCCCGACGTCGACCTTCAGCAGGCTGCCCCGGGGAAGCTCTCCCTTCTTCAGACGCAGTCGGATCAGGAATGCCGTGACGGCCACGAGCAGGGATAAGGCGGCTTTGGCGATCAGCCATTTTCCCCAGTTCGTATACTGCAAGTATTCCAATGACGGCAAAAACTTGAGCGTCGACAAAATGCCCGTCACCCACAGGGCGAGGAACGAGATCAGCGCCCACTTGGAGAATACGAGCGCGAACCGGCCCGCCTCCGGACGTTCCTTGAACCAGACCGCGAGCAGCAGCAGAAGCCCTCCGCTCCACAAGGCGGCGGCCAGAAGATGCGCGTAATCCAGTCCTACCGTGTAAGAGACCGGGTTAAACGCCGCGGCGTGCCCGGACCAGGATTCGACGAACAGCGCGATCGCGGCCCATGCGACGCGCGCAGCGGCACCCAGCGAAGGAAGCAGCGGCGCGGCCAGCGCCAGCAGCAGCTCGGCGATATACAGCTTGCCGATTGTCGTCTCCGTCAGGATGCGTCCCCATTCGGACAGCGGCTCTCCCTGCCCCAGATCGCGCAAGCTGAAGAAAACGTAGGCAAGCGTGGCGATGAGCGCGAATTTCCCCGACAGGCCGAGCGACCGCGAATGCGTGTCCCGTACGACTTGGGACATGCCGCGCAGCAGGCTCCACATGGCCAGGCCCGCCGTCGCGAGCAGTCCGGCATAATAGAGAATTCTTGCCGCGTAGAGCAGGAAGGAGTCCGCGGTCAGCCCCGAGCCGCCGTGATCGTGGGCATGTCCGACCTGAAGGTGCGGATTCAGCTTGCTCGCGTCGAGCGGAGCCGGATGGCCGACCGTAAACACGTACGCCCCGGAGATCGGATGCCCGTCCGCCGAAATGACCGAATAAGAGACAGTATAATGTCCCTCTGCGAGCTTCGGCAGCCCGATTTGAATGCCCTTGCCTTCTTCGATCCGCTCGATCTCGCCCTTCGCGACGTCGCGCGACGCCTCGCTGAGCACGAGCAGCTTAGCTCCTCCGCTGTCCAGCCTCTCGTTAAAGACGATCTCGACCGCTTCCGGACTGACGTCCAGGCGGGAATCCGCCTGCGGAGTCGCCTTCTCCAGCACCGCATGGGCCTCTGCCCGCCCGGCGACACCGACAATCGAATACAGCATCAGCCCGACGCCGAGCAGCAGCAAAGCAAGGGAACGTCTTCGCAGGCTTCCGTTAATGAACCATGACTTAAGCAAAAATGGCATCTATGCAACCTCCAACCTATCCTTACAAACGAGGTGTCGTTTACGAGTCCCGCAGTTTGGCAACTCTATCGTACCCGAACCGTTCTGCCGCATCAACTGCATGGGGACGCCATCCCCCGCCTTTATCCGCGATTGTTCGGGATTCGCCACAACTTGCCGCGCAGTCCGTTCATGCCGCTGTACACTAAAAAAGAGCATTCCCGACATCGTAAAACGATCCGGGAAAGCTCCTCTTCCGCAATATTAATCCGACGACGACCGCCCGCGCAAGACGTCCGGCCACCACTGCGCCTCCACGACGGGGAAACCTCTGGATTCGGTCCAGACGTAGCCCCAACCCGTCAACTCAGGCCGATGCGCATCCGCCAGCCGCACCCGTTCGTAATCGTTAAGCTCCTCGATGCCGTAAAAATCCTCCAGCTCGTCCAGCACCGGCAAGCCTTCCCTGGCAATCTCCATCCACATTCCCCGTACGATGCGATCCAAACCGTCCAGCAGCAGCGCCGGATACGGGCCCGCATCGACAAGTCGGCCGTGAACCGCCCCGGGTACGGAGGACAGCAGATAGGGCTCGACGACCGCGTGGTTGCTCAGCCCCGGCAGAAGCGAACCGTACGCGAACACCCGCACGGTCCCCTTTTCCTCCGCCGCGCCCCTCATCCCGCCGTCTGCCTCTTTGCCTTATCCTGCTCGTACAAGCTCTCGAACTGCTCGGGCGGAACGGGCCTGGAGAAGTAGTAGCCTTGGGCTTCCTGGCATTTCAATTGCTTCAGGAAGGCGACCTGCCCCTCGTTCTCGACCCCTTCGGCCGTCACCGTCAGCTCCAGATTGCGCGCCATCGCCGAAATGCCGGACACGATCGCCGCGTCGTTGCGATCCGTCAGCACGTCGCCCACGAACGCCCGGTCAATCTTCAGCTTGTCGATCGGGAATCGCTTCAGATAATACAGCGAGCTGTAGCCAGTGCCGAAGTCGTCGACGCTGATCCGCACGCCCAGCTTCTTGAGCTGCTTCAGCATTTCCGTAGCGTAGGCGACGTCGGCCATAATGCTTTCGGTGATTTCGAGCTCCAGCCACTGAGGCGCCAGGCCCGTCTCCGCCAGCACCTTCTCGATGCGGGCGCACAGATCGTGCTGGCGGAATTGGCGAATGGACAGGTTGACGGACAGCACGATCGGAGGCAATCCCCGGTCGTGCCACCTCTTCATTTGCTCGCAGGCATTGCGAAGCACCCATTCCCCGAGAGGCAAAATGAATCCGTTCTCCTCGCACAGCGGAATGAATTCCACAGGGGAGATCTCGCCTTTCTGCGGATGCCGCCATCTGAGCAGCGCTTCGACTCCGACGAGATGGTCGCGCTCCAGATCGACGAGCGGCTGGTACACGAGATGAAACTGTCCGAGCTCCAGCGCGATGCGCAGGTCGTTCTCCAGCAGCAGCCTCTCCTTGGCCTTCAGGTTCATCCGCGTCTCGTATCTCTTCCAGCCGTTGCGCGATTCCTTCGCCCCGTACATCGCCGTGTCCGCGTTCTGCAGCAGCAGGTCGAGCGTTCTCCCGTCATCCGGGTAGACCGCCACCCCGACGCTGCCCGTAATATGGAAGGCGGAAGGACCGACCTTGATCGGCTGGTCGAACAAGTCGACCAGGCGCTGCGCCGCCCTCTCCGCTTCGTCCGCGTCGCGAATGTCGCTCAGAAGCACCGTAAACTCGTCGCCGCCGAGCCGGAACACGTTCTCCGGCTTGTCCGCGTACTCCGTCAGCCGCTTGGAGATCGAGACGAGCAGCCGGTCTCCGAACGCGTGCCCCATCGAATCGTTAATCGTCTTGAACCGGTCGATGTCCAGCCAGAGCAGCGCGAATTGGCCGCCCCCGTGAAGCGAGCGGGACATCTCGGCCCGCACCCGCTCTGAAAACAGCCGACGGTTGGGCAGCGCGGTCAGCTCGTCGTGGTAGGCCATGTACTGGATGCGGGCTTCCGTCTTTTTCTGCCGCTTGTAGGGCTCTTCGATCAGAACGAAATAAATTCCCTTCAGAAGAAAATAGTAGCCGATCAGCTTGAAGCATTCCCCGAACAGATCCTGCGGCGAACCGATTCCGCTTCCCAGCGTCTTCTCCAGCTTGGAGAGCAGCAGCCAGATAAGCGCTTGGACGATCGTCAGCACCGATTCCGGACGTTCGACCCGGTTGCGGTACAGCAGCACCAAGATGGCCGCCGCGTAGCACAGCAGCGCCACGGCTTGCTGATACGGTTCGATCGCCTCGATCGCCGCGACGTTCCAACTGTCCGCGCGAAAGACGAAGGCCGAGGCGACCGCGATCGTTACGAGCACGGGAATGATCGCCAGAATGCGGGTTTGCGCCTTGACGATCGGATTGCGCAGCGAGAATACGACGAGCAAGCCGATCGCTCCGATCCACTCGGCAATCCACTCTAGCAAGATGCTGGGCGTATCGCCCACCGCGCCTTCGTACAAAGGCATGCTCGGAGCGCTTATGGCGTGCAGCAGTCCCAGCAAGCCCACCGCCGAGAACAACGCGGCGGTCATCAGCCTGTGCCTGCACAAAGTCGGGACGAATACCATCCAACCGAGGATAAGCAGGGCGAAACAGATCGCGAAGGCCAAAGATTCCAGAATGAGATGAATGGCGTAACGGTCGAGCGAATCGAACGACGCCTGCAGCCAGCCGCCTCCCCATTGGATACCGGAGAACGCCGCGATCGCCAAGACGATCGTCCATACCGTTTTCAATTCCGTGCGATTAATCCACATACACTGCCTCCGACGAATTACCTATTCAATGCCCGCCAGCCACAAAAGTAAATCCTTTAGAACTACGACCGTTGTCCTCTAAAATAAATTTTCCACGCCATCTTGTTTTTTCCTGCATTAAAGCGCAAATTTTCGACATTCATTCGACACCGTTCGAGTTCGTTCCGATCGGAGCTCCGATCTCGAAGCCCGCCTGCCGCAGCTGCTCCGCGATAAGCCGAGCCAGCTCGGCCGCTTGCGGCGTGTCCCCGTGAACGCACAGCGTGCGGAATTTCCCATGCCCCGCAAGCGCAAGCGCCTGCCGCACGACGTCCTCCGGCCGCTCCAGCACCGCTCCCGGCATTCGCCTCGGCACGAGCCCGCCGTCCGCTCCGTAAGCCCGATCGGCGAAGCCTTCGGGAACGAACCCGATCCCCGCTCTCTCCGCCGCAGCCTCCAGGCGGCTGCCCGGAGGACCGTAGAGCAGCAGCGACGGGTCCAGGCTGCGTACCGCAAGCGCGACCTCATCGGCCAGCTCTTCGTCCTTGGAAGCCATGTGGTAGAACGCTCCGTGCAGCTTCACGTGCCGCAGCCGCCTCCCGGCCGAGCGTGCGAAGCCAGACAGCGCGCCGGCCTGGTACAGGACGAAATCCGCCGCTTCGCGGGAAGAAATCGCCAGCTCCCTTCGTCCGAAGCCGAGTCGGTCCGGCAAGCCGGGATGCGCTCCGATCGCCACGCCGCGTTCGACGCAGGCTTCGACGGCAGCGCGCATCGTGTGGGGATCGCCCGCGTGGAAGCCGCAGGCGATATTCGCCGACGACACAACGTCCAGCAGCAGTTCGTCCGCTCCGTGCTCGTAGGCGCCGAATCCTTCGCCCAAATCCGCGTTCAGATCGATTCTCATTTCGTCCCTCCTTCGCTTGCGGCTTGCGCGAGACGCAAGCCGATGCCGACTTTCAGCAGCGCATGCTCGCGGAGCTTGCGCTTCCACGCCTGCTCGGCTTCCCGAAGCGTAACCGCCTCGAAGACAAGCCTGCATCCGGGCGCCGCTTGCGCGAGCAGCGGCCAATCGGCCCCGATGACGTGCGCGATCTTCGGATAACCTCCGGTCGGCTGGCAGCCCGCTCCCAGCACGATCGGATTCCCGTCCGGGGGCACCTGGATCGTTCCGGGAACGACGCCGTGCGAGACAAGCTCGCTTCCTCCTTCGCGAATGAGCGGCTCTCCGGACAGCCTCAGACCCATCCGGTCGGAGGAGGCTTCTACCCGGTACGCCGCGCTTAGCAGCCGCTCTCGGGAGGCTTCCGTAAACTCCTCCCATTCTTCCCCGGGCACGACTCGAAGCGTAAAGCCTTCGCCGTCCGGCCAGGCGGCGCTTCTCGCATCATCGGCGGCCTGCCAGCTTACGGCGCTCAGGCATGCCAGCCTGCCGTCCGCTTCCGCTCGCGCACGCAGCGTGTCCAGCAGAGCCGCCGAGCGGGGAGAAGCGGCAGCCGCGCCGATCGCGTCTCCGGCGGCCAGTGCCCGCCCCCCGCTGCCGCCGCCGATGCGCGCTCTCGGGTCCGCGCTGCGGCTTCCTAGCGCCGCGGGCGCGTCGATTCCTCCGGCTACGGCCACGTAGGCTCGGCAGCCGAAGCGCGCCTTACCGAACGTCAGCTCCGAGCCTGCCGCCACGAATACCGGCCGGTTCATCGGAAGCGGGCTGCCGTCCGCCTGCGGCGACAAATCCGCGCCGCACACCGCAATCAGCAAATCGCGCTCGACCGCATAGCTGCCGCCGATCATCGTCAGCTCTAGCACGGCGGCCTCTTCGTCGTTGCCGACGAGCAGGTTGGCCGTACGCATCGCCCGATCGTCCATCGCGCCCCCGACCGAGACGCCGTAGCGTCGCCAACCAACTCGCCCCGCATCCTGCACGGTCGTCAGCAGTCCCGGCTTCAGCACTTTGAGCGCAGGGTTCGCCGGAGCCCAAGGAGACTTGTCCATGTCCTTGTCCTCATCCTCGCCCGTCGTGGAAAGCTCGGCTGCAGGAACGAAGCTGACTTGATCTCCGGGCCTCAGCAGGAAAGGCTCCTTCTCCTCCGGCCGGAACAGCGGCACGGCCGTTCTTCCGATAATTTGCCAGCCGCCCGGCGATTCGTTCGGATAGACGCCGGTCCGATTGCCTGCGACCGCGACCGACCCGGCGGGCACCCGCAGGCGCGGATTCGGTCTTCTCGGCTGTTCCAACCTGCCGTCCAGCCCGCTTAAATAGGGAAATCCCGGAGCGAACCCCATCATCTCCACCGTATAGACGGCCGAAGAGTGAAGCTCCGCGAACCGTGCCTCCGTCATGCCGGCGCGGCTCGCGCACGCTCCCAGGTCAGGCCCGAACTCCCCTCCGTAGACGACGGGCAGTTCCACGCGCCGGGTCTCCGCGGGGGCCTCTTCGCGGATGCCGTCCCACAGCCGGACCAGCTCTGCAGCCGCATCTTCTATCGATGAGCAAGAAGGCTTCAAGTAAAAGGCGATCGTTCCGCCGGCCGCCGCCGACTCCAGCAGCCACGGGAGCCCGAGGGCGGAGACAGCCGCCGCTCTCGCCGCAAGAAGGGCGGCCGGCAACGGTTCGCTCCAGCGGAACGCAAACGCCCTGTCGCCGAGCGAGATCGTCTCGAACGCATATCGACGCACGACGATGCCTCCTTTCGCAACTTTCATTTGCAACGTTTTCGATTAACACGGTACAATTATACTATCGGCAAGGGAGGATTGGTTCAAAAGTGGAATCGTACGACCTGGCGGAGCTCGCCATCTCGCAGCACTCTCATGTCTGGAACCTCGTCTTCTCGCGCGCGAAGCTGATGGTCGTATCCGATCACGGCACCCGCCTCTGGTACGTCGATATCGACGGCGTGACCGACGACGAATTGCTTAAGCGGTTTGCCGACTCTGAATCGATCGAGATCTCCATGACCGCGACGACCGTCGGCGGACGGGAGCTGTCCGGCAGCGGCTTCTTCCATCCGAACCCGCGCCACCGCGCGGCTGCCATACGAGGAGACGGACAATTAACGGGCTACGGGCCGCAATAAGGCTCTAGGACGCCAAAACCGGAAAGGCTGATCTTCGTCAAGCCAAGCGCCGACGGGGAATCGGCCTTTCCTCATGCCACGAAATCCGGACGGCTAGGCCGTTGAGAATACCCGTAGGAGGGAGGGAACCCGCGTTGGAAAACTGGATACGGACGATCGCCAAGCTCCGTTGGGCCGTACTGGCGGCTTGGCTCGCCGCCGCTCTTCTTTCCTTGTTCGCGCTGCCGGATCTTCAGACGATTCTAAGGCATTCGGAGCAGCGATTCCTGCCCGACGAAGCGAATTCCGTTCAGGCGACCCATCTGCTGCACGACATCGATCCGGACAATCGCTCCCTCTCCGGGGCCGTGTTGGTCTTCTCCAGGGACGAGGGCTTGCGCCAGTCGGACAACGACTGGCTGAACCGGACGCTCCAGGAGATCGACAGCCGCAGAGCCGAGCTTAACGTCGCCGGCGTCGTCTCCTCCCTCACGCAGCCCGAGCTGGCGGAGCGGCTGCTCAGCCGGGATGGCACGACCCGGATCGCGCTGATCAACCTTCCGAGCGCCGACTTCGAGGACGTTACGCAAGCGACTCTCGGCCAATTGAAGAGCCTGCTCGCCGCCGCTCCGGAAGGCTCTCGTGCGCTGCTTACCGGAAGCGCGCCGCTGTCCCAGGACTTTCAGAAATCCGCGGAAAGCGGACTGCGAAGAACCGAACTGGTGACGATCGGCCTCGTACTCGCTATTTTGCTTCTGCTGTTTCGTTCCCCCGTAACCCCGATCCTCCCGCTGGCGACGATAGGAATCAGCTTCGCCGTGTCCGAGGGAGTGCTGGGAGCCTTCGCCCAGTGGGGCGTCCCGGTGTCCCATTTCACCGAATCTTTCCTGATCGCGGTTCTGTTCGGCGCGGGAACGGATTACTGCATCCTGCTGATCCAGCGCTACAAGGAAGAGCTTCAGGCCGGTAGCGGCGGGGAAGGCGACCGCGTCGAGGCGCTCGTCCGCACGATGTCGGGCGTGGGCGGCACGATCCTGTACGCCGCCAGCACCGTGTTCGCCGCTTTCCTGCTGCTCGGGTTCGCGGAGTTCGGCCTGTACCGCTCCGCCGTCGGCGTATCGCTCGGCGTGCTGATTACGGTTGCGGCCGCCCTCACTCTGGCCCCTTCGCTGCTGCTTATATTCGGTCCCGCGGCGTTCTGGCCCGCCCGCCGCGCTCCTTCGGGACGCCCGTCGCCGCTCTGGAGCAAGCTGGCCGCAATCTCCGCGAAAAAAGCGACGCTCGTGCTGATCGCCTCCGTCATCTGCCTTGCGCCGCTTGCCTTGCTGTTCCAGGGCAAGCGGACGTTCGACGACCTGTCCGAGATCGATCCGAAGCTGGATTCCGTCGTCGGTTTCCGACAGGCGGAAAAGGCGTTCAGCGCGGGAGAAGTGTTCCCGGTAACGATCGCGGTCACGGCCAAGCAATCGATGCGCACAACGTCGGGCCTGGCGGCGCTTGAACAGGTCAGCGCGGAGTTGGACGCGCTGCCGTACGTCGGCGAAGTGCGCAGCGCCGTCCGCCCGCTCGGCAAGAAGCCGGAGCAATTGACGGTGCCCGGACAGCTCAAAGGTCCGAACGTCGGAGAGATCATCCGCTCGCTGACCGGCGACCAGCAGACGTTGATGGCCGGACTTCGGGAGATCGCGATGCATTCCGCCCCTCTAAGCCAAGGCATGCTCGGCATTCTGTCCTCCGTCCGACAGCTGCAGGAAGGTCTCGGCCAGTTGCTCCTGTCCCAGCTCGGCTCATGGAACCGGCTGGCGAAGGGCAATCCCCTGCAGGAAGGAAGCCCGGAGAGCGGCTCCCGGGAACAAGCGCTGAACTATTACATCTCTCCGGACGGAAGAACGGCGAAATTCGAGCTGCTCCTCGCGCCTCATCCGTATTCGGACGAGGCGATGGACGCGATGCCCGAGCTCACGCGCTTCGTCCGCCAGAGCATGGATCGTACGTGGCTTGAAGAACCGCAGGCGTTCGTCACGGGCGTCTCGGCCAAGTACGGAGAACTGCGCGACATCTCCTGGCGCGATTTCGCCCGTACCGGCTTGCTCGTGCTCGCCGGAATCGCGGCGGTGCTGGCGATTCTGCTCCGCTCGTTCGCGCAGCCCGTGTGCATCCTACTGTCGTTAGGCTTGAATTACTGGGTGACGATGGGAATCCTGGAGTTTATCTTCGTGAGGGTGTTGGGCTATGACGGTTTGTCGTGGACCGTATCGTTCTTCGTCTTCATCATCATCGTTGCGCTCGGCGTCGACTACGGCATCTTCCTGATGGCCCGGTTCAAGGAAGAAACCCGGCGCGCGCCGGCGTCCGAAGCCATGACCGCAGCCTTGAAGACGACGGGCGGCATCATCCGCTCGGCTGCCGCCATCATGGCGGGAACGTTCGGCGCGCTTATCTTCTCCGGCCTGGACACGCTCGTGCAGATCGGCGCAGGCGCGCTGATCGGCCTATCGCTGTATGCGACGCTGTTCATGGGATTCGTCGTTCCGGCCATGATCCATCTGTTCGGCGGCAAGCGCCGGACGTAAGCGGGACCGGTCCGCTAGTCGTCGCGAAGCGCTCCCAAGCTGCCTTCCAGGAAGCGCATGACCGCCTCAAGCTCCAGCTGCTGCACGTATTCCAGCTTGTCGCGGGCTTCTTCGTCGCCGATCCGGTACGCCTGCATCGCTGCGGCGGTTACGAACAAATAAGGATTCCAGCTCCCCTGCGCGGCGATTTGGCCGGCGGCCTCCCTGGTCGGTCCGTCTGCGACCGGATGCTGCCGAAGATAAGCTGCCGCCCTCGCCTGCAAGCCATGGTAGGCGGGGTGATTGCCGGCCTGGCGAAACCAGTAGCTCGCGTTGTCGAAATCTCCTTCGCGCCGGTGAACGATGCCGTGCAGCAAGCTCCCCGTCGGCGTCCCGAGCCGTTCGACCAGATCGTGGGCGCGCTTCAGGCTGTCGTTCCACAAGTGGAGCGCGGCCAAATAAGCGAGCGCGGACGGAATTCCGTCCGCCCGTCCTCCCGACAGCCGCTCCGGCGACACGCCGTCCAGCTCTTCGTCGATGCCGGGATGCCAGACTCCGTCCGGCATTAGCGACGGCAGGCGAGCCCGGTTGCGCAGTCTGCGAATCGCGTTCGCCAGACGGGTCGTCTGTTCGGGTTCCATAACCTTCTCCGTGTCGGTTATCCAGCCTTCCTCTTGCTCCGTACCCCTCATCCAAGCGCCCCCCAACTTGCCATCTTTTGACAAAACAATAGCCTATTTAACGATTTTTGTCAAAATAAACCTTGGCCAATCGGATCGGGAACGCCGCTAAACAAGCAAAAAAAGCCTCCCCGCCGAGGGGAGACTTCTCCGATACGTCAATCCGCTTATTTGCCCTGATACACTTCCGGAGTCGTCATCTTGTCGTAAAACTCCGTGAACAGATCGCGCTTGTCCGAGGCTCTCCAGCCCATGGCGGATCTCGGATGCTCGTCCAGCGTACCGGTAATCATGTCGGGGATCAGGTAGCCCCATTCTTCCTTCTCGCGCAGCTTGATCATGTGCTTCTCGATCATGCCGAGCACCGGGCGAAGACTGTACTCCGGACGGGTCAGCTTGGCGAGCAGCAGCTCGGTCGGCGTATTGCCGGCAGCGCGCCCCATGCCGAAGACGGACGAGTCCAGCAGCTCGACGCCGAGCTGCGCCGCGGTCAGCGTATTGGCGAACGCCAGCTGCAGGTTGTTGTGCGTATGCACGCCCAGACGTTTGTTCTTCAGCGTGCGGCTGAACTTATCCACCAGGTAGCGGATATCGTCCGGGTCCAGGCTGCCGTAGGAGTCGACGATATAGACGACGTCGATCGGGCTGTCGTTGATCATCGCCAGCGACTCGTTCAGCTCATTGTCCATAACGCCGGACAGCGCCATGATGTTGATCGTCGTCTCGTAGCCGCGCTTATGGAACAGCGTGCCCAGATCGATCGCCTTCGCGGTGTCGCGGGCGTAGCAGGCGACGCGGATCAGGTCGAGCATCGACTCGCTGCGCTCGAGCACGTCGTTCTCGTCCACGCGTCCGACGTCGACGAGCGCGGACAGCTTCGTGCGTTTCTTCTCGCCGATCACCTTGCGCAGAAAGTCGTCGTTCAGAAATCTCCACGGACCTTCCTTGCCTTCGCTCTTCAGCAGCTTGGGTGAATTTTTGTAGCCGACCTCCATATACTCCACGCCGGCCGCGTTCAACGACTCGTACAGATCCTGCACGAACTCCACGCTGAAATCCCAGTTGTTGACCAACCCTCCGTCGCGAACGGTGCAGTCCACGATCTTGCAGTGATTCGTCTTGCTATGTACCGTCATGATTCTGAATTCTCCTTTTCTCGGCCCCGCGGATACCTGTGTCGAAATATAATGATTATTAGTTTACATCAAACCGCGCGGGTTTGCTACCTCTAATCGATCGGCTTCAGGAGAATTGGAATACGATGTCTTCGCCGCGGCAATCGATGCGCAGACTTCTGCCCTCCAGAAACCAGACGTCCTTGCTCTCCATGTAGAAGGTCACCCGGTCGGCGACCGTCGTCACCGCGGCGTCGATCGGCGTGTCCCGCGTAATGCCGAAGGCAAAAGGAAGCTCCCCTCCGCTAACGTAACGCACGAACACTCTTACCGTTTCCCCGTCGGCGATTCCCCATTCCCCTTTGAAGCATGACAGCGCGGAAGGCGTAACGATCAGTTCCATATCCAACACCTCATCTTTCAATTTTGGGTCCCCTTCCATTCTACCTCCATCCGCCCGATAAAGAAATGAGCCGGATCACAAGAGATCCGGCCCAGTCTATCCAAATTTCCGCGCCAAGCTCGTCCCGCTTCGATATCGCCCCGCCTTGCGGAGGCTCCGGACGACCGGGCTTACGGCCTTGCCGTATGCCCCAGCCGATTGACGGGCGCCTTACGACGGAAGGAATATCCTTCCGCTTGGCACTCCTGCCCGGAACGCGCGGCCAGCGAACGGGTCAATTCCATGAACCACGATTCGTCTCGAGTCGCCAGCGCGAGGTCGATCAGATTGTACAGCGAACTCTCCTCGTCCATCGCGTAAGACGGCAATTCCCGAAGCCAGTGCTCCAGCACGGAGGTCGATTTGCCCGTCGACTCCTCGTTATCGGAGCGGACGACGAATACTTTCGCCAATCCTTTCGAATGATCTATCGACTCGATAAACCCGTGCACGAATTCCCCGTTTCTCGTCTTGGCTTGCACCCAATCGCCGATCTCGAATTTCATGTTGCCCACCGCCCGTCTATAAATATGGATTGCGCAAAACTGTAACTACTTATATTACAATTCGGAGAAAAAAATCGACGATCCGCATTGCTGCCTGCTCGCCGTCTATTTCCGCCACTGGATATACTGTAATTATAAATATTACAGTTGCGATTGTCAATTCCGCCGTTCGACAGCCTCCGCCGCGGCTGCCGCCGGCCCTATGCTATACTTTATGCATTTCGCCGGAACGAGGTATAGGCTTCGGCCCGCCCGGACGCCGTCCGCTTCTGAACACGAACGGCGCGACCGCTAGCGACAGCGCCATCAGAGCCGCGCCCGCGAACGAAGCGATGCCGTAGGATTGAATCCACAGCGGCCCGCCGACCGCTTGATCGTACAGCCACCCGCCCGCAATCGGCCCGACGAATCCCGCAATGCCCGTGAAAGCCGAGAAGACGGCGACGTACATCGGCCTCTCCGATTTGGGAGAATCCCCGATCAGGAAGTTGAATACGAGCAGGTTGTAGCCGGCCAGCCCGAAGCCGAGCAGCGCGTGCGCGACGATTAGAATGAGCAGCGCCGGCAGAGCGGCCATGCCCGCCCAGATCGCGCACGACCCCGCGATCATCGGGAACGTCCAGAGCAGAAGCGCGTTCGTTGAATACCGGCTGTTGAGCAATCCCCAATAATAGTAGCTGATCATCATCACCAGATTTTGCAGCATGATAATCAGCGTGACTTTGCTTGCGCTCAGCTTCATCACTTCAAGCATGACGTACGCGAACAGCGGAACGGCGACATTCTGCAGCAAAATGAACAGGGCGATGAACAGCGTCGCCATCAGAAACCGCCGGTCCGCGAACGGACGCGCGAACATGCGAAGCGACTTTCCGCTCTCCGAAGGTTGAAAAGGAGGGTTCGGATATTGCGTCAGCGCCCAGCCGTTCCAGACGACGCAGGCGGCGCTGATGCCGAACAGCACGACGAATCCGCGAGGACCCGGCAGCCATTCCATAATCTGCCCTCCGAGCAGCAGCGTCATGCAGACGACGGCCCAGTGGACCGTGTTGCGGATGCCGAAATATTTGCCCCTGACGCTGGCGGGAACGATGTCCGCCATCAGTGACGTCCATACGACGCCTCCGGCCTGGCCGGAAACCATGCAGACGAGCCACATGGCCAGATAGACCGGGATCCAGGAATCCTCCGGAAACGCCAGCGGGATCAGCCCGGTTCCGACCCACACCGTCCGGTGGACGATGCCGAACAGCGCGACGAAAAACCGGCGATTGTGCCAGCTCTGCATCGCGAACGCGATCAGCACCTGAATGAGCAGGGCGAACGGCGGTATCGCCAGCACGAGACCGATATGGAACGCGCTAAACCCGAGATACGTCAAAAAGACGGTCTGTAACGGACCGCCAAGCAGATTTCCCAATATATTCGCCGGAATGCCCTCGATCAACGAGATTCTGAGGCTTTTGCGGTTCTCGGATTCGCTTCTGCGGACCGAGAGCGCGCGCTTCATTCCTTTGATCCAACCGCTCATCGCGATGTTCCCCCATGTTGTACCGAATGTTACCGAGAAGTTCCCTCATCGCCGCGAATCCTGCGCAGCTACACCGATTTTACTCGTACTACTCGACGTAAGGCAAATAAATCATGAATTCGGTTCCTTCGCGAATTTGGCTGTTCACTTGAATGGTGCCTCCATGGTTGGTGATGATCCGGTAGCTGACCGACAGCCCCAATCCCGTGCCGGCTTCCTTCGTCGTGAAGAACGGATCGAACAGCCGGTTCAGAATCGCTCTCTCCATCCCTTTTCCGTTGTCCCTGATCGAAATGACCGCGAACCTGCCCTCCGTTCTGGCCGATATATCGATGCGTCCTTTTCTCTCCCCGATCATGTCCTGAATAGCGTCTATCGCGTTCTTCATGATGTTCAGCAGCACCTGCTTGATCTGCTTCACGTCGACCGCCACGGTCAGCCCCGGCTCGAAGTTCTCGCAATGGATTTCGCAGCCCTTCATGTTCGCTTCGCTCTCGGAAATGAGAATCGACTCCCTGAGCAGCATGTCCACGAGAACCTTCTGCTTCATCGGCGCGGACGGCTTGGAGGAGTTCAGGAACTCGTAAATGATGTCGTTGGCCCGATCGATCTCCGACAAAATAATTCTGCCGTATTCCTGCTTGCCGATCTCCGATAAATAGGGGTTAAGCAGCTGGATGAACCCTCTGATCGAAGTGAGCGGATTGCGGATTTCGTGGGCGATCGCCGCCGCGGTCTTGCCAAGCATCGCCAGCTTGTCGTTCTGGAATGCCGCCTGCTCGATCAGCTTATACTCCGACACGTCCTTCACGCTGACCAGGTAATCTCCCTCCAGCTCGTCCGGCTGCGAGATGCTGACCAGCAGGTGGCGTCCGGCGGCGTCCTGGAACTCGTCGTGATAGCGGCGGTACAGCGCCAATCCCCGGTAAATTCTCAGAACGTGCTTGCGGATCGACCGGCTCAGGCTTTCGTGAAAAAAAAGCCGGAACAGCGTGCTTCCGATCAACGCCTTGCGAGGAGCCTTCAACATTTTCGACATTTGCACGTTCACGAATCGGAGGTTGCCCGCGGCATCGAATAGAGCGACTCCGCTGTCCATATGTTGGAGAACGGTTTCAAATTTGTTCGAAGTCGTCTCGTCGATGTGCTCCGAGTGGATCGCTCCGGCGTTATAGAGCAGCTTGTCCTCGTCCCGCTTCTCTTCGGCCGCGGCCGCTTCGGGCAGGCGCAAGGAAACGAGCAGCTCGGTAATAAATAAAAGAGACCGGTGGACTAACGTCATCCGGTCTTCTGGTTCCGCGTAGGAAAGCAGAAACTTTACGCTCTCTTCATGGTGCCTAAGAATAACGGATGCCGGCAATCCGATCAGTTCGATCCACAGCTCCTGCATTTCCGGTCGAACGACGTGTCCGCCGCTTCGGGCGAACTCCGCAAGAACCGGAAAATATCGAGTTTTCCATCCGTTCATATCGAGAACCCTCCATTGCCAGAGCAGTCTCAGACCCCGCCGCTTCAAATTAACCAAATCATATCTATTAACGATCGCGGATGTCAACCGAAGAAGTTGTCGAGTCGTGACGAACGCATACGGACCGAAGTCATGAGACTTTTGTCGAATAAATCCGCAAAAAAAGGAGCGGCCCGGCATGATCGTACGACCCGCCGGACAGCTCCGAACTTGTTCCTTTTCTATCGCATTGCCTGGGGCGTGTATGCACGCCCTAGACCGCTCCGCCCGGCGCGCGCTTCAGCTTAAGCTTGTGGCGCCGTTGGCTGAGGACGATCAGACGCTTCTTCAACTGCTGCTGCCATTCCGTATCGCCAAGCTCCTTGGCGAAGGTCAGCAGATCGAGAGACATGTCGATCTGATTTTGCACGATCGCCATCGGATCTTCCTCTTCGTTGTTCACGCAATTTTCGTGCAGCGCTTTATCCGATTCATCGACGTAATCCTGGAAGTCGACTTCAGATGCTCCGTCGCCATGCGCATATTCGGCCAAAATTTCGTATTCGTTCTCCACCAGGTAGTGGACTTCGACCCGATGGCATACGGGACAAAACAAAATCGGCACGTTATGGATTCTCGTCCGGTAATGCTTCAGCGTCCCTTTCGTCCCGATCATGCTAGCTCCACAGCAAAAGCTCATCGCCTTCCCTCCCTGAATCGCTAAATCGGTATCCCTTATTCTTCTCACTATATTCTCTACGCATGAACACAATTCCTGCCGGAAAATGAGGACACGAGGTTAAAAACTCCCCGGGGCGCTTGGCGCTTGCCCCGGGGAGTTACTATGACGATCGCCCTCGTTCGGGCGGTCTTCGATTACTTGGCCAATGCCGCGACGATCAGATCGCCCATGGCGGTCGTGCCGATCGCGCTGCTCTTGTCGGTCGCGATGTCTCCGGTGCGGTGTCCGGCGTCGAGCACGTTTTTGACGGCCGTCTCGATCGCGGTCGCAGCGTCCTCGTAGCCGAACGTCAGGCGGAACATGAGCGCGACGGACAGAATCGTCGCGATCGGGTTGGCGATGCCTTGGCCGGCAATATCAGGAGCGGAGCCGTGCACCGGCTCGTACAGGCCGAAGCTGCCTTCGCCCAGCGACGCCGACGACAGCATGCCGATCGAACCGGTCAGCATCGCCGCTTCGTCGCTCAGAATGTCGCCGAACATGTTTTCCGTCACGATAACGTCGAAGCTCGACGGACGGCGCAGCAGCTGCATCGCGCAGTTGTCGACGAGCACATGCTCCAGCTCGACGTCCGGATATTCCGGAGCGATGCGGTTAACCGTCTCTCTCCACAGGCGGGACGTTTCCAGTACGTTCGCTTTATCGACGGAAGCCAGACGCTTGCTGCGCTTCTGAGCCACTTCGAACGCTTGGCGAACGATGCGCTCGATTTCCGTTACGTTATAGACGCAGGTGTCGACGGCTTCCTGGCCTTGCGCGCCGTCGCGGCGGAACTTCTCGCCGAAGTAGATGCCGCCCGTCAGCTCGCGAACGACGATCAGGTCGGTGCCTTCCAGCACTTCCGGTTTCAACGTGGAGGCATCCTTCAGGCAATCGAACACGACCGCCGGACGAATGTTGGAGAACAGGCCGAGCGCTTTGCGGATGCCGAGCAATCCGGTCTCCGGACGGAGCTCCTTCGAATTGTTGTCCCATTTCGGGCCGCCTACCGCTCCAAGCAGCACGGCGTCTGAGTTTTGGCAAATTTCAAGCGTCTCCTGCGGAAGGGGAGTACCCTTCTCGTCGATGGCGATGCCGCCGAACAGGCCGTGCTGGAATTCGAACTTGTAGCCGAACAGCTCCTCCGTCTTCTTCATCACTTTGATCGCTTCCGCGACGACTTCCGGGCCGATGCCGTCTCCGGCGATGACGGCGATTTTTTTAACTTCTGACATCTGTCGTATCCACTCCACCTGTAGGTTATTGTCCATTGAGACTTTCTCTCAATTGTAGTACACTTCGTCCGCGAATGAAAATATATAATAACTATCGTTTCTATAGGCAACGCCTATGTCTCCGCTCGTATCCCGATCGCTAAGGCACTTTTTTGGCCTCCAAGCTCCCAAGTCCCGTCCACTTAGGCACTTTTTTGGCCTCGGGCCCTCGCCACAGTCCTGTCGGAGCGCTCGGAGTTGTTGTCGAAGACGAATCGGATAAGCAATGCTACGGAATTTACACTCTCTGGCGCGCACAAAGGGTTGGGCAGGGAACGTCCCGCCCAACCCTTGAAAACCCGGTTTTACTTCACCAGAACGCTCTCCATCGCCTGATTGAGACGCTTCATGCCTGCAACCGTGCCTTCGAAGTCGTTGTGCGTGAAGTTGAGCCGCATCGTGCTCTTGCCCGAGCCGTCCGCGAAGAACGAGACGCCCGGCACGAACGCCACGCCCAGGTCGACGGCCATCTTGAGCAGTTCCCCGGTGTCTATCGACTCCGGCAGCTCCAGCCAGAAGAACATGCCGCCCTTCGGCTCGTTCCACGTCACGCCCGGCCATTGCTGCTGCGACAGCAGTTCGGCCATCTGGCGCATGCGTGCTTCGTATTCCTTGCGAACGAACTCGATGTGGCCCGCGAGATCGAAGTGCTCGATCAACTGATGCAGCGCTTGCTGGTCGAGAGAGCTCGAATGCAAGTCCGCGGCCTGCTTGGCACGGGCCAGATGGCGGATCACTTCCGGATCGGCCATGACCCAGCCGGTGCGCAGCGCCGGGGCAACCGTCTTGGAAAACGTGCTCGTATAGACGACGCATGAGCCTTGCGGATGCTCATCCAGCGAAAATAAAGAAGGATAAGTCACGGACGCGTCGCCGAATTTCAACTCGCCGTACGGATCGTCCTCGAGAATGAGCGCGTCGCTCGCGCGGCACAGCTCCAGCACTCCCTTGCGGCGCTCCAGGCTCCACGCCTTGCCCGTCGGGTTGGAAAACGTCGGGATGACGTACACCAGCTTGGGAGAATGCTCCTTCAGCTTGGCCGCCAGATCGTCCAGCACCATGCCGTCCTCGTCAGCTTCGACGGAGACGAGCGTTGCGCCGTACGAGCGGAACACCTGCAGCGCCGACAGATAAGTCGGTTTCTCGACCAGGATGACGTCGCCCGGGTCGATGTAGATCCGCGTCAGCAGATCGATCGCCTGCTGCGAGCCGGTCGTGATGAGCAGATCGTCCGGCGTAATCGTTACGCCTTTAGGCTCCATCCACTTGCAGATGCTCTCGCGAAGCGGGAGGTAACCCTCCGTCAAGCCGTACTGCAGCGCCTTGTTGCCCGCCGCCAGCACCCGCTCGAACGCTTCCCCGATCGCCGCGACCGGAAAATGCTCCTCCGCGGGCAGTCCGCCCGCGAAAGAGATGATCGATTTTCTCTGCGTCAGCTTTAGAATTTCCCGAACCGCCGACGAGGAGAAGGAGTCGAGCCTTTTGGAATACCGATAGTTCATCCGAAGCTCCCCATTTCTGTTAGATCAGAGTGACGTTGTCGCGCTTGTTGCGCGCAGGCGCGTTGCGTTTGTCGATGAGCCTGTTCAGCGCGTCCACGTAGGCACGTGCGCTCGCTTCCAGAATGTCCGTGCTGACTCCGCGTCCTTGAGCGGACGTATCCCCTTGCTTCAGAACGACGTGGACTTCGCCCAGCGCGTCCGTTCCGTCCGTAACCGACTTGATCGTATAATCGTCCAATTCGACCGTCTCGCCGGTCAGCGCGTCGATCGCCTGATAGATCGCGTCGACCGAGCCGTTGCCCTCGGACTCCTTCTTCACGATGCCTTGCTGCGTCTTCAGCGTAACCGTCGCCGTCGGAGTCGCATGGCTGTCGAACGACACGACCAGCTTCTCCAGGGCGAATACTTCCGGCGTCTCGACGAGCTTCTCTTCGAGCAGCGCGCGAATGTCCTCGTCGCTGACGTTCTTCTTGCGGTCGGCGAGATCCTTGAACTTGCCGAACGCGGCGTTCACTTGATCTTCCGTCAGCTGCTCGTAGCCGAGATCGATCAGCTTCTCGCGGAACGCGTGGCGTCCGGAGTGCTTGCCGAGCACCAGCTTGCTGTCGCGCAGGCCGATCGTCTCCGGCGAAATGATCTCGTACGTCGTCTTCTCCTTCAGCACGCCGTCCTGGTGAATGCCGGACTCGTGCGCGAACGCGTTCGCGCCGACGATCGCCTTGTTGCCCGGCACGACCATACCGGTCAGCTTGCTGACGAGGCGGCTCGTGCGCGCGATCTCCTTCAGGTTCAGCGTCGTCGTCGCCTGGAAGAACTCCGCGCGCGTCGCCAGCGTCAATGCCACTTCCTCCAGCGCGGTGTTGCCGGCGCGTTCGCCGATGCCGTTGATCGTGCCTTCCACCTGGTCGGCTCCGTTCAGAATCGCGGCCAGCGCGTTCGCGGTCGCCATGCCGAGATCGTCATGGCAGTGGGCGGACAGCTGAATGCGCTCGATCCCCGGCACCTTTTCCTTCAGCACTTTGAAGATGTTGCCGAACTCCTGGGGCGTCATGTAGCCGACCGTGTCCGGAATGTTGACGACGGTCGCGCCGGCGTTGATCGCCATTTCCGCGACCTGGCACAGATAGTCCAGTTCGGTGCGGCCCGCGTCTTCGGGAGAAAATTCGATTTTGTCGAAATATTGCTTGGCATAGCGAATCGCCCGATCCGCCGTCTCCAGCACCTGATCCTTATCCATCCGCAGCTTGTGCTGGCGGTGAATCGGGGAAGTAGCCAGGAACAGATGGATACCCGGATCTTCCGCGCCTTTAAGCGCTTCCTTCACGGCGTCGATATCCTGCTCCCGCGAACGGGCAAGACCGATGACGGTGGCGTTCTTGACCGCTTTCGCCACGGCGTTAACCGCCGCCAGGTCTCCTGGAGAAGCGGCGGGGAAACCGGCCTCAATGCGGTCGACGCCCAGCTTCTCGAGCTGCAGCGCGATTTCAACCTTCTCTTGAGTGTTCAAGTTCACGCCCGGAGACTGCTCTCCGTCGCGAAGCGTCGTGTCGAAAATATAAATTTTTCTCATGTCGGGGGAATTACCCGCACCTCCTGAAGCAAATCTGAGCTATCTTCAAATTATAGCACACCGTCTGTCGTTATTTAACAAAAACCCCGGCAGCGCATGCCGGGGTTTCGTATCCGCGCGTGGCGGTTGGTCTTATTTCTTGATCCAGTGCATCAGGCCGCGCAGCTGAGCGCCGACGACTTCGATCGGATGCTCGGCTTCGTTGCGGCGAGTAGCCGTCAGGAAGGCGCGTCCGGATTGGTTTTCGAGGATGAAGTCGCGAGCGAACTTGCCTTGTTGGATGTCGGACAGCACGCGTTTCATTTCCTTCTTCGTCTCTTCCGTTACGACGCGAGGGCCGGTGACGTAGTCGCCGTACTCCGCCGTGTTGGAGATGGAGTGGCGCATGGAAGCCAGTCCGCCTTCGTACATCAGGTCGACGATCAGCTTCAGCTCGTGCAAGCACTCGAAGTAAGCCATCTCAGGCGCGTAACCCGCTTCGACGAGCGTTTCGAAGCCGGCTTTGACGAGCGCGGAAGCGCCGCCGCACAGAACGGCTTGTTCGCCGAACAGGTCGGTTTCCGTTTCTTCCTTGAACGTCGTCTCGATAACCCCGGCGCGGGTACAGCCGATGCCTTTGGCGTAAGCCATGCCGATCTCAAACGCCTTGCCTGTGCCGTTCTGATGAATGGCGATCAGTCCCGGAACGCCGAAGCCTTCGACGTAAGTGCGGCGAACCATGTGGCCCGGGGATTTCGGAGCGACGAGCAGAACGTCCGCGTCCGCCGGAGCG
The DNA here is from genome assembly GCF_041641335.1 of Cohnella sp. Classification (NCBI taxonomy): domain Bacteria; kingdom Bacillati; phylum Bacillota; class Bacilli; order Caryophanales; family Paenibacillaceae; genus Cohnella; species Cohnella sp. The sequence goes on from NZ_JBEPYQ010000001.1 coordinate 29,039, forward strand.
ACGATTTGGCCGAAGTGTACGTTAAAGCCGTGGGAGAACATCAGAGCGGCGCCTTTTTTCAGGTTTGGCTCGATTTCGTTTTTATAGACGCTTGCTTGCGTCTCGTCCGGCATCAGAATTTGCACGACGTCCGCTTTGCGGGTAGCGTCGGCGACGGACAGCACTTCGAAGCCGTCGTTGCGCGCGCTTTCCGCGGATTTGCCTTCGCGTAGGCCGATGATGACGTTTACGCCGCTGTCGCGGAGGTTTTGCGCTTGCGCGTGTCCTTGGCTGCCGTAACCGATAACTGCGATCGTTTTGCCTTTAAGAACGCCGAGGTCGGCGTCTTTCTCGTGAAACAAGTTAACTGCCATTGAACTGTGTTCCTCCTTAAAATAAGTCAATATTTGTCGACCCTCGAAGCGGGCGTTCCAAGAGAGACGGCTCCGGCGGCCTGGTGCGCGCGTCAGGCTTCTCTCCTCGAATACCCGCTCCGCGGGTACGATTGCTTGTCCAGACTGAGGGCTCCTTATCTGGCGCCCCTATTCATCGCCGTTACGCCCGTCCGGGACAGCTCGCGGATGCCGTACGGCTTAAGCAGTTCGATCATCGCGTCGATCTTATCCGAATCGCCGACGACCTGAACGATCAGGCTCGACGGGCCGATATCCACGACCGCCGCGCGGAACGTCTCCACGATGCCGAGAATTTCGGGGCGCATCGACGGCTCGGCGCTGATCTTGATCAGGGCGAGCTCGCGGCCGACCATCGGGTTGCCGCTGACGTCGATGACTTTGATGACGTCGATCAGCTTATACAATTGCTTCTGAATCTGCTCCAGCGTATGGTCGTCGCCCGTCGTGACGATGACCATACGGGACAGACCCGGTTCCTCGGAAGCTCCGACGGTAATGCTCTCGATATTGAAGCCGCGGCGGCCGAACAGGCCGGAAACCCGCTGCAGCACGCCGGGCTGGTCGTTGACGAGAATCGCTATCGTAAATTTACGGTTCATTCGGCATCCCCCATGATCATCTGGTCGATCGTGCTACCTTGGGTAACCATCGGATAGACGTTTTCGTTCCTGCGGACGACGAACTCCACGACCGCCGGACCCGGATGCTCGAGCGCTTCCTTCCAGACGCGAAGGGCGTCGTCCTTGTTGGCGGCCCGATAGCCTTTCACCCCATAAGCTTCCGCCAGCTTGACGAAATCCGGGCTGCCGGCCAAATCGATATGGCTGAAACGGTTCTCGTGAACCAGCTCCTGCCATTGGCGAACCATGCCGAGCACCTGGTTATTGATAATGACGACCTTGACCGGAATGTTGTTGATCGCGCAAATCGCCAGCTCTTGGGCGCACATCTGCATGCCGCCGTCGCCGTTGATCGAGACGACCGTCCGGTCCGGGTTGCCCATCTGGGCGCCGATCGCGGACGGGAAGCCGAAGCCCATCGTTCCGAGACCGCCCGAGGTGACCCAGGAACGCGGCTGGTTAAACGGATAGTATTGCGCCGCCCACATCTGATGCTGGCCTACGTCCGTCGTGACGATCGCGTCGCCGCGCGTCGTCTCGTGGATCATCGAGACGACCCACTGCGGCTTCAGTTCCGTCTCCGAATCGACGTAGGAATAAGGCTTCTCGGCCTTCCATTCCTGTATCTGCTTGCGCCAGGCATCCGCCTTCGCCGCAGGTTTGACAAGGGCGTTCGCCTGCTGCAGCACCGCTTTGACGTCGCCGACGATCGGAATGTCGGTCGGGACGTTCTTGCCGATCTCCGCCGGATCGATGTCGATGTGGACGATCTTCGCGTGCGGCGCAAAGCCGGAAAGCTTGCCCGTGACGCGGTCGTCGAAGCGGGCGCCGATGTTGATCAGCAGATCCGCCGTCTGGATCGCCGTGTTCGCCGTCCACGTGCCGTGCATGCCCGGCATGCCCATGTGCAGTTCGTTCCCGCTCGGGAAGCCGCCGAGACCGAGCAGCGTCGTCGTCGTCGGGATGCCCGTCTTCGTGACGAACTCGTACAGCTCCTCGTGCGCCCCGGAGTAGACGACTCCGCCGCCGGCAAGAATGACCGGCTTCTCCGCGTTCTCGATCGCGCGGAGCATTTTGTCCAACTGGTTTTTGTTCGGCTGGACCGTCGGGTTGTATCCGCGAAGCTGCACGCCGGATACCGGCTGGAACAGCGTCTTCTCGGCCGACACGTCCTTCGGAATATCGATGAGCACCGGACCTTTGCGTCCGCTGTTGGCAATATGGAATGCTTCGTGAATGATGCGGGGCAGATCCTCCGCCTTGCGAACGAGATAGCTGTGCTTCGTGATCGGCATCGTGATGCCGACGATATCCGCTTCTTGGAAAGCGTCCGTTCCGATCAAATGCGTCGCTACGTTGCCCGTAATGACGACCAGCGGCACCGAATCCATATACGCGGTCGCGATGCCCGTGACCAGGTTCGTCGCCCCCGGGCCGGAAGTCGCGATACAGACGCCGACTTTGCCGGTGGAACGGGCGTAGCCGTCCGCCGCATGAATAGCGCCTTGCTCATGCCTCGTCAACAGATGGTGGAAATCGTCGAAGCCGTGCATAGCGTCGTAGATGAAGAGCACCGCGCCCCCCGGATAGCCGAAGACGCACTCCGCACCCTCCAATAACAGACTGCGAAGCAGCATTTCCGACCCGGTGATCACTTCCGGCTTGCTCCATTTTGCGATCAATTCTTCTTTGGATTTGATGGTAGTTTCCTGTGCGCTCATCTTTTTTCCTCCTTTCAACGAATCAAAAAAGCCCTTCGTCCCGACGACAACATGACGTCTAGGGACGAAAGGCTAATAGCTTCCGTGGTACCACCCGAGTTTGCCGGTCACCTCGCGATGACGGCCTTATAAAGTACGAGGCAGATCATGCCGCCGTTCGTACTCCAAGCGCAATAACGAGCGCCACTCCGATTCTCCCTAATGAGCCTTGCGGCGGTTCAGGGGAACAGCTCCGAGGAGACTTCGCTAACAGGGATTAAGGCATCGGTCTCAGCTAATCCGACGCTCTCTGAGCATAAGAGCCCTATCGCTTTTTCCTCATCACGGCTATTGAATGTTGAGTCGATTTAGCATTTATTATATTCCCCGCCGGGACATTCGTCAATACACATCTTAGCCGTTCCGGGCGGAAAGACTTGTTCATACGTTATAAAACCGCAATTCCGCAGCTTCCGGGCCTATGTCGAGCTTCTATAAAAAGAAGGAGGAATACCGTTGATCCGATGGAGAAGAACTCGCGATGACAAAGCCATCGTGGAACTCGTCCGCACGCAGCTCGTTCCGATCTCCCCTTGGCAGCATCCCAGGGACGGAAGATTGCATGCGGATGTCGTCAAGCGGCTTCGCAAAGGCGCTACACTGGTCGCGTCGAAGACGGACCGGAGCCCGCCGCTCGGCTTTCTCCACATGGAGTTTCGGCATCCGAAGCTGTTCATCGACTTGCTGGCCGTGGACTCCAGGCATCAGAACAACAAATTCGGAACGGCGCTGATGCAGCGCGCCGAGATCTACGGACGAAGCCAGGGCTGCGTCGCGTCGCACGTATTCGTCGACGATCATAATTATCGGGCTCTGCGGTTTTACCGCCGGCTCGGTTACGATACGCTCAGCGTTATTCCGTCGTTAAAAGTCGTCGAGCTCTTCAAATCCTTATATACGTAAATGCGCGCACAGGGCGTCGTCGCGGGCGGAGACCGCCGTTTACCACCAGCCACCGCCCCATCCGCCGTCCAATCCTCCGCCGAAGCCGCCTCCCCAGCCGCCTCCGCCCCAACCGCCTCCCCAGCCTGCGCCGGCCACCGTGCCCAGCGCCAGCAGATCGAACAGGACGAGCGGAAGAATCGCGCTGGTCCTCGCTTTTTTGCCTCGCGGCTGTTCCAGAATGAGCTTGTCTCCGGAGATCCGGACAAGCTTGCCCGAAGCGACCGAGCCGTCCTTGCGGACCGCGTAGACGTGCTTTCCAACCAGCTTCCGCGCTTGCGAACGGGTGATGTTCGCCATTTCGCACCTCTCCCTTCTTAGCCGGACATGCCTGCGGCGCCCGCCTCGCTCCCGCACAGGCGCCGGTTTACGGTTGTCCGTCATCCTTCAGCTTATGGCCGGAAGGCTTGTCGCGCTTGTACCTCTGTCCGCGTGCCGCAAATAGGGGCGCAAACGGATCGGCGCGCTTCGATGCGGCTCACGGATACGTCGATTCTCCTTCCCACCAGGGCGATTCTGTGCAAAAACAACGTGAATACCGATTGCGGTTGCTTGAACCCGTTCCTTCCGTCATCCCGCCTCACTCCTTCCGCGATTCAAATTTTATCGTAGTCTAAATGAAAATGATTATCAATAAAAAGCGGAATATCCCCAACGGCAGAAAATGGGCTCCCGTGTTACAATGAACGAAACAGCGAGATCGGGGAGAGGTTACTTGCAACTGGACGGATTGGAGCTCTTGATCGGCGTCGCCGCCGGTCTAATGATCGGATTCTCGAAGACGGGGATACCGAGCTCGGGGATATTCGCGGTGACTCTGATGGCGATGGCGTTCCCGGCTAAAGATTCCGTAGGCATCATTCTGCCGATGCTCATTTTCGGGGACATCATCGCCGTCGCCTACTACCGGCGCAAGGTCGTCTGGAAATATTTGATCGTGCTTATTCCTTGGGTTTTGGTCGGAGTCGTCGCAGGCTATTTCTTCCTGGACGTCGTCAGCGACCATGTGCTCAAGCTGACCATCGGCTGGCTCGTGCTGGCGCTCATCGCGCTGCATCTTATTCGGGAGCGGTTCGGCGACAAATTCTCGGGCCAGGGATGGCTCGCTTCGTGGTTCAATCCTTTTCTGGGAGGAACGGCCGGATTCGCGACGATGATCGGCAACGCCGCGGGAGGCGTCATGTCGATCTACCTGCTGGCCAAGAAGCTGCCCAAGGAAGTGTTCGTCGGCACCGGCGCCTGGTTTTTCTTCCTCGTCAATCTGCTGAAGGTGCCTTTCTCCATACAGCTCGGCATCATTACTCGGGATTCTATGCTCTTCAACTCGCTGATGATCGTTCCGATTGTCGTCGGAGCCTGGATCGGCATTCGCGTGCTGGCCAAGCTGCCCGAGCGCTGGTTCCAATATTGCGTGCTCGGACTGTCGGCGGCGGGGTCTCTGAAGTTGATATTCTTCTAACAAAGACGCCCATGACCCTCAGTTAATTCTCCCTTAACAAACCGATTGTATACTGGATGTAAAGCAAACTGCTTGTCATCCAGATAGGCGAAAGGAATGAGGTCTATGGGAATTCATACGTATTTTCAATCGTTAACCGACCTAGAGCGGATTATCCGCTGCCCGGGCAAGTTCAAGTTTCAGGAGCACAGCGTGTCGGCGCATTCGTGGAAGGTCGTGCAGTACGCGAAAACGTTAGCGGATATCGAAGAAAGCAACGGAGTCGCCATCGATTGGAAGAAGCTGTACGAAATTACGAGCAGCCACGATTACGGAGAAATATTCATCGGCGACATCAAGACGCCCGTGAAGCACTCTTCGTTGGAGCTGCGAGCTATGCTGCAGCAGGTCGAGGAAGGCATGGTCGACCATTTCATCGACGAACACATCCCCGCCGAATTCCAGCCTATCTTCCGCAGACAATTGCGCGAAGGCAAAGACGACTCGGTCGAAGGCCAGATCCTGGAAGTCGCCGACAAAATGGATCAGATCTACGAGGCTTTCTCGGAGCTGCAGCTGGGCAACACGGAAAAGGAATTCGTCACGATGTACCGCAACGCCTTGATCAAAATCAAACAAATCAAGCTCCATTGCGTCGATTACTTCCTGCGAAACATCCTCCCCGATCTCGTCAGCGAAGGCTCCCGCTCCCCGATCGACATCGAGAAAATCACGAACGAAGCGCTCGCCTCCTAACCTCCCTCCTTTCTCCAACCCCTCTCACCATCCGTCCCACTGCCCGTTCTCATCCGTTTCTCCTTTCTCACCCGAAATCTCCGTTCCGCCCCCTTGCTTCCGTTTCTTCCTTCACTTACCTGCTTAGGAAAGGATGGTTTTCCAATTATTTTGTAAACGCTTTATTAAAGATGCGTTGACCCGCGCGGAAGCGGCGGTCATTCTGTACCGGAACTGGAAGCTGTAAACCGATCGCGATCAGCCTCGCACCGAGGCCCGGCTGTCAAGGCGCCCCGCCCTGCTCGGCCGGGTCTTGGCTTCTTCCCGGGCGGAATACGAAGCCCAGCAAGGAGAATACAAGAAACGCGGCGCCCAGAATGAGAAATATACTGTGAACCGATACGTAGCGTATTCCGAATCCGCCAAGCGCCGGACCTAACATGCTGCCGACGCTGAAATGAACCGAAGCGATGACGTTCGCCGTCGGCAGCATCGGCCGGGGCAAAATATCCGCTGCGTAAGCGAGGCCAAGCGTATAGAACGAGCCGACCACTCCTCCCGCAAGGGCGAACAGCAGGAACAGCGCCGCGGCCTGGCTTCCCGCCGCCGGAATCGCCAGAAACGCGGCAGCGCCCGTCAGTCCGCAGACGATCAGCACCGGCTTGCGTCCGATTCTGTCGCTGAGCATGCCAAGGGGAAGCTGCAGCACAAGCGAACCTACGCCGAACGCCAATAGCAGCAGCGATATCCAGTGTCCCTCCAGCCCGATCCGCAAGCCGTACAGCGGGAAGCTGCTATTCATGGAAGCTTCCATCAACCCGTACAGCAGTCCCGGAATCAGCACGAACCAGGCAGCCCGGTAGATAGTCATGAACCGGTTGCCCTGCGCCGCCTCCTTTTTGTTCCGCTCGGGGATTTCATTGTTCAGCCGCAGCACGAGCAGCAGCACGACGACGAAGATTGCCCCCGTGACCAGGAACGGCACGGCTCTGCCGAGCGGCAGCAGATTGATCCCGAGCGGTCCCAAGCTGAACCCGATTCCGTAAGCCATCCCGTAGAAGGAAATATACTTGCCCCGCGCTTGCGCCGGACTTGAGCTGACGATCCACAGCTGGGTCGTATAGTGAAGCGCGCTGTCCCCGGCTCCCACCAGCAGCCGCAGAACGAACCAGACGGCCAGAGAGTCGACCAACGGAAACAGCAGCCCGGCCACAGACACGACCGCGATGCCGGCGACGATGACGTTGCGATAGCCGTAGCGCATAACCGGCCTCTCGATGAAGAACATGGTGCAGAATACCCCGATGTACAGCGCCGCCGAATTCATCCCGTTCGCATCCGAAGAAACCCCGGATTGCTCCAGCATGATCGACAGCAGCGGCAGAAGCAGCCCTTGGCTCATCCCGCCCACGACGACGGCCAGAAGCAAAATCGTTAGGCGATAACGAAAGGAAGAGGATTCCGAAGCGATAACTCCCGATGTCAAACCGATGCAACTCCTTGTCTCCTCCGCGCGATCGCCTTCCCGTTCTCCGTCCGCGGAGAAGCGGTCATACGAAAACAAGCCCCGGTAGCCCGGGGCCTGTCGACGTACGCGGAAATTACGCGTTGATTTTCTCTTTGGCTGCGCCGGCCAGCGAGTTGAACGCGCTGATGTCGTTCACGGCCAGGTCGGCAAGCATTTTGCGGTTGACTTCGATGCCGGCCAATTTCAGGCCGTGCATCAGTTTGCTGTAGCTCAGGCCGTTCTGGCGAGCTGCTGCATTGATACGCACGATCCACAGTTTGCGGAAGTTCCGCTTCGTCTGACGACGGTCGCGGTATGCGTACATCAAGGATTTCATGACTTGCTCTTTAGCTTTCTTAAAGAGGCGGTGCTTCGCGCCCCAGTAACCTTTAGCCAACTTCAACATTCTATTGCGACGACGGCGCGTGACGAATCCGCCTTTGACTCTTGCCATGATTCATTACCTCCCGGAAGTGTTCGATATGAGGTTCAAAAGTCCGATTTGGATCACGAAGCGATATCCTGAAGCGGATTCGACATCGAATCTTGAATTCAGCCGGGCTGAAAACCGAACTTAATCGCTCAATCCTGTATTATTTCAAGTTAGCGATTTGTTGCTGCATGCGGCGAACGTCGCCTTGGGCAACCAGCGGCTGCGTGCCCAGAACGCGCTTCTGGCGTCCGGACTTGTGGGACAGCAAGTGGTTTTTGTACGCTTTGAAGCGTTTGACTTTGCCCGTTCCGGTTACTTTGAAACGGTCTTTCAAGCTGCTGTGAGTTTTCATCTTAGGCATGGAATATATCCTCCTGTCAGTGGGGTTTCGGCGCCAGAATCATAATCATGCTGCGGCCTTCCAGCTTAGGCATGCGTTCAACGATACAAATGTCGGTAACTTCGTTGGCCACCCGCTCCAGGATCTTCTGGCCGAGCCTGGCATGCGTAATTTCGCGACCGCGGAACCGCACGGAGCATTTCACCTTGTCGCCGTCTTTCAAAAATTTCACAACGTTGCGAAACTTCGTCTGGTAGTCGTGTTCCTCGATGTTCGCACGAAACCAAACTTCTTTGAGGTCGACGATTTTCTGATTCTTCCGAGCTTCCTTTTCCTTCTTCTGCTGCTCATAACGGAACTTGCCGTAGTCCATAATGCGGCACACCGGCGGTTTCGCCTGCGGCGCTACGTTGACTAAGTCAAGATTCGCGTCAATGGCCATCTGCATCGCTTCGCGGAAAGGTTTGATTCCCAGTTGCTCGCCTTCGGAGCCGACCAACCTGACTTCTTTCGCCCGGATTTCCTCGTTGATTTGATGATCCTTGCTAATAATGTTCCACCTCCGAAATAGTCTACCGAACTTAAGGTTTGCACAAACAAAAAAATGCGAGCCGCATACGGCCCGCATTCCAGTCCTCACGTTAACGTTCGTGCCGGGAAACCGAAGTCTCCGCCGCACTATCCGTTCGTCGGCTACGCTGACCCGTCAGCCATAGCCGATCGGGTGAGAAGCGGGCGCTTCTGCTTGCGCGTGCTGATTAATTTTCATAAACAGTCACATCGATCACTTTAACACGGCTTGCGCGGAATGTCAACAGAAGCTCGCCGCAAATTCAACGCAGCATGTTCAAGAGCGTGCCGCAGGGCCGCGTCGTTACATCTGCTTGCCCTGTACTTCTTCCAGACGGATCACGCGCGTATGCTTCGTATGGCTCCACGTCTTGTTGTTCTGCGTGAAGAACGCGTAGAACGCGATCGGCCACCAGGAGAGGAAGAATACCGGGAACAGCAGCAGCTTCAAGTACATTCTCCAGTTGACTTTCTCCATCAGCATCGCGATCGGACATTGCAGGTAACCGTACAGCACGATCGTCAGCGACAGCCCGAGCGGCATTTTCGAATAGATCGAGGTGAGGTTCGGGTCGCCCGGGAGCATCATGTCGAACCAGAGCGCCAGCGTGACGAGAAATCCGATCAAGTAAATAAACGCGTTGAAAATGTACAGCGCGGCATCGATCTTGACGATGCTGCCCGTGCGGATTCCCTGCCACAGCAGCGGGAACATGTAACGGCGCGATACGTCGAAGTGTCCTTGCATCCAGCGCAGGCGCTGGCGGGCGGACGCCCGGAACGTAATCGGCTTCTCGTCGTAGACGCGCGCGTCGTAGTTGAATTTCGGATAGATGCCTCTTTGAATGCAGCGAACGGTGAACTCCAGGTCTTCGACGAGACTGGTCGCTCCCCATCCCATCTCTTTAAGCAGCTTCGTCTCGAAGCACATGCCCGTTCCGCCGAGGAAGTTGGACAGCTTCAGGTTGAAGCGCGGCAGCTGCCACAGCCGATTGCAGAACCAGTAGGTAATGCCGTTGGCGGCGCTGATCCAGGAATCGTGCGGATTTTTCGTATCCAAATAACCTTGGACGACGCGGTATCCGTTGCACAGATCCTCGTTCATATATTGCAGGAAGTTCGTCGCGACCAGATTGTCGGCGTCGAACATGACGATCGCATCGTATTGGCGGGGATTTTTCCACAGTTCCTTAAGCATCCACTCGATGGCGAATCCTTTGCCCCGTTCGTTCGGATTCGTTCTTTCGCAGGCGTACACGCCTTCGTAGCCGCGAACGATATCCGCCGTCCCGTCCGTGCAGTTGTCGCAGATGACGAAAATATCGAACAGCTCGCGCGGATAGTCCATTTTCTGCAAATTCTCGATCAATGCCCCGACGACCGCCTCTTCGTTATGCGCGGCGACGATGAGCGCGAACGACTTGGTCGGCTTGTGCGTGATCCGCTCTTTCCTCCGATACCAGCCGAAAAAGGACAGAACGATCTGATACACGCCAATGCCCGCAGCAATAGCTTGAATGACCAGAAGAACGTTGTTGAACATATTCAATTGTACCCCCTAGATCCCTTTTTTCTTTTTTTTCTCTTTATTCTCTCTTTGTTTGTGTGTAGGCGTTGCTGGCGATGCTCTCCTGACCTTGCTCCTCCCGTCCTGCCGTGTTATCCTCCAGAAGAGGTAATCTTGATTTTCTTGCCTTTGCCTCCTTTTGTCAAAAAGGGATGAGCGCCGTTTAGGCGGCTCTAGCCCGAGATGAGGGAATGGCGCCGGACAAGCTCCAAGCGCAAAAGCATTTGCTCCTTCCCAGCCTCTCATTTCATCGATTTCCTCGTTTTTTCTATCCGGAGACCTATGCCAGCGATTAAAAAAGTTAACGTCAGGAACAAAACAAGACATTTTTCGACGGGAAGGCGAATCTCTCCATTGAAAGTTTACCCAACGCGCCGGATTGTAAAACGAGAACCGACTTAATACTGCCGTGACAATCGCATTGTATGCTGAAAGAGGATCAGACATTCCGCACCGAAGGAGATGGAGTTCATGAGCCGGATTTACCGCATGCTCCAGGAAGTCGAACGTCCTTTGTTTCTATACGTCAACATCCGCTGGAATCGGTCCACCTTGAACTGGTTGTTTCATACGCTGTCGCTGCTTGCGGGAGCGACCTTCAGCTTAAGCCTGTCCCTGCTGGCCGCCTTGTTCGCTCCCGAGCCGTGGAACGAAGCGGGACGGCTCGCGCTTGCCTCTGTCGTCCTCAGCCATATTCCCGTCGCTATCGCCAAGAGAAGCGCACCCCGCCTTCGTCCCTACCAGGTATTCCCGCAAGCCAATACGAACCGTCGTCCGCTGAAGGACCCTTCTTTTCCTTCCGGGCACACGACGGCCGCTTTCGCCATGCTGACGCCGTGGATGATGGCCCAGCCGCTGCTCATTCCGATGCTGCTGCCGATCGGGATCGGCGTGGCGCTGTCCCGCGTGTACTTCGGCCTGCATTTTCCGAGCGATACGGCCGTGGGCGCGCTCCTCGGAGCGTCGACCGCTTTTCTTCTGTCCATCTGGATATAAAAAGGGACCGCCCTGTAAGTCGTCAAAGGGCAACGAAGAATCATCGATGGAATAAGTACCGGGGTATACCCCTCTTTTATCTCGATGATTTATGTTGCCTGACTTACAGGGCGGTCCCTTATGCGACCAGAAACCTATTCGTCTTCCGATTCGAAATCCTTGGTCGAGCCCCGGCTAAGCTGCTTCTCCAGCTCGTCGGCGACGCGGCGGCGGTGCTCTTCGCGGACCTTGTCGCCCACGACCGCCTCCAGGCGGTAGATCGGTTTTCCTTGCCCGACGAACTTGGCTTCGTACTCCGTCAGCACCAGGTCTTCGCGAATGCCGTTCCTGTGCAGATCGAGCGAGATGCTGCGCATCTGCAGCTCGACGTCCGAGAAGCTGTTCAGCGAAAACTCGAACAGGCTGAGAGAATCCGTCTTGAAGTGGATTTCCCCGATCTCGCTCAGCACGCGCTTATACTTCGCCAGGAAACGCGGATGAGTCAACCGGCGTTTGCCGTGCTTCGACTTCGGCCAAGGATCGCTGAAATTCAAATAAATGCGCTCCAATTCGCCTTCCTCGAACATCTCCTCCAGAAACTCGACGTTTCCTCTTACGAGGGCCAGATTCGGCACGGTGTCGGATTCGCGCTCGTTCTTCCACAGCGCTCTCGCCTTCTCGCTCGCGCGGCTGAGCAGTTCGTCGTACATATCCATGCCGATATAGTTAATGTCCGGTTGGTTCGCGCTCCACCGGCTGATGAATTGGCCTTTGCCCATACCGCATTCGATGTGGATCGGACGGTCGTTGCCGAAGAACTCGTTCCACCGCCCCTTAAGCTTGCGAGGCTCGAATACGATCAAATCCGTCTGGCGTTCCAAATCTTCCTTGATGCTTTTCCTGCCGCGAAGTCTCATCTGTTCCGTTTCCTCCTGCCGCCGATTAGGCCGCTTAGCGTTCAATGAATTCTATTGTGACCAAACTGCCGCCGGTTGTAAAGGGAGCAATCGGGGTATATTAGCGAAAAAGGATTCATTAAGGAGGTCCATTCCACCCATGAATACGACTCGACGAATCATCGCTCTCATCGCGCTTGCGGCTCTATTCGCGCTCGGGGCATGCGGCGGCAAGAACGAAGCCTCTCCATCCCCGATCGGCAGTCCGACGCCCCCGGCGGGCGGAGGAGGAGCAACGAACGAAGTCACGATCAAGGCCACCAACTGGAAGTTCGAGCCGGCCGAAATCCGCGTCAAGGCGGGGGACACGCTCAAGCTCACGCTGCAAAATACGCAAGGAGCTCACGGCATCGAGATCAGCGACCTCAACGTGACGCTCAAAAACAACGAAACAAAAGAAATCAAGCTGGACGAGGCGGGCAGCTACGAATTCCACTGCTCGATCCAATGCGGACAAGGACATGACGCGATGACCGGCTTCATCGTCGTCGAATAGTCGAATCAAGGAAGAAGGAATGCGGCAGTCCCGTCGGGGCGGCCAGCATTCCTTCTTTAAGGTTTTCATCGCGAGGGCTTGCGAATCCAGCCCCGAAACAGCTCGATGCCCAGCCCCAGCCAGACCATGCTCGCCAAGTAGCCGGCCAGCACGTCGCTCGGATAATGGACGCCGAGGTAAATTCGGCTTAGCCCGATGGAGAGCACGAGCAGCGCGGCCAGCGCGATCAACGCGAGCCTTCCCTTTTTACTCGCGATATGTCTCCACAGCAAATACGCCAGAACCCCGTAAAGAGCGAAAGCCGCCATCGAATGACCGCTCGGGAAGCTGAATCCCGTCTCCTCCGCCAAGCGATACAAATTCGGCCTCTCCCTCTGAAAAACGCCCTTGAGCAGCAGATTAAACAGCGCGGCTCCGCTGACGGAGAAGACGAGCAGCAGCAATTCTTTGCGATGCCCGAGCACCGCGGCGAGCAGCGCTCCGATCGCGACGACGAGAACGGTGACGCCTCCCGTCGAACCGATCTGGCTCAGGATCAGGGCGATTCGAGTCGCCGGCGCGGACTCCCAGCCTTGGACAATCCGAATCACTTCGGAATCGAAGGAAGTCGCTCTCTCCTCCATGACAAGCCAACTGACGGCAATAAATAAAAGAACGGCCAACAGAGCCCATAGGTACGCCCTGCGATAAATCTTCATCTTCGCTTGTACTCTCCTTGCCCCGGTTGAATTGAGGATATCGCATTTCGTATGGTATCATAAGAGTACCGGATAACGAAAGGAGGAACGGGAATGACCGCGACGATACAGCCGTTTCGCAACAGATCGTTCGTCCTCTTCCTGCTTGCCGCTTTCGTTCTGCTCTGCATGCCGACCGTATCGATCGGCGACAACTTCCTGACGTCCCAAAGCTCCTCTCTCTCGCACGACGTGCCGAACAGCGTCAAAGTGACCAAGCGCGCGTCCGCATCGCTGACCAGCAAAGCCCTCCTTACCGCGCTGCTGCTGCTTGTTCTCCTTTTCAGCCTTCATGCTTATTCCACTTATATCGTTCCGGCTTCCAAGACCGTTTCCCTTCCCGTCCACTTGCCCGGTCTGCGCAAGCTTCTTTTGATGCCTCTCAAATTTACCTCCACTTACGTCCGTATGTAGACATTCCCTTCCAGGCTTCAGCGTTCTCGCGGAAGTTTATTTGAACTGCCGCCTTCCAGCGCTCAACTTCATATCGGATGGAAAGGGTGAATGCCAACATGGCCAACACGCGCATCTCCGTCCGGCTTGCATGGGTAACGTTCGGATCGATTCTATCCGCGGCCGGTTTGGAGTTGTTTCTAGTCCCGCACAACATGATCATCGGAGGAGCAGCCGGCGCGTCCGCCATCTTCTCGTATTTGTCGGAAATGCGTCTCGGATTGTTCCTGTTCCTGCTTAACTTGCCCTTCCTCTTGTTTCGGTATCGCAAATTGGATGCCCAAACCCGTCTATTGACGTTTGCAGGGCTGTCCATCCTGTCTCTCAGCGCGTTCTTCCTCCATCCCGCTCCGGCGGCGCTGGACCATACGCTGGCCTCGACGGCCGCCGGGGGCCTCGCGCTCGGCATCGGAATCGGCATCGTGCTGCGTTTCGGAGGCTTCCTCGACGCTGCGGACGGCCTGGCGATGACCTCGGAGGCGAAGGCCCCGGGCCGCATCCGCAGAAGCTACTGGATCTTCAACGGTTCCGTCCTGTTCGCGGGAGGTTTTGTCTTCGGATGGGATGAAGCGATGTATTCGGTCATTGCCTTCCTGCTCGCGTATCGCTGCTCCGACTTCGCGCTAAGCGGCTTCTCGCTGACGCGGATGGTATGGATTACGAGCGAGTCGGGCGAAGAAATTCGCGAGGCGCTGCGAAGCCGTTACGGCAAAGAAGTCATTCTGCTGGATAACGAAGAAAACGGCAGAGGAAAAATGATGGTGTGTACGGTAAGCCGTATGGAGCAAGCATCCGTCATTCGTCTCATCCGTTCGCTGGATCCGAATTGCTCTCTGGCTTTCCACGCGGCTCATCGATGAACAAGGGGCATCCCGCAATCTTTCGGCGGAATGCCCCTTTGTGTTACGCGGTCGCTTTGCGAAACAGCCCGTAGATCTTCCCTTTCAATTCCGGTCTCTTCGCCAGACCTAACCAAAAGGGCCAACCCCCATTTTATAGGAATTAGCCCTTTGATTGCGCATTCTTGATCCGTTAGTGCGTTTGCTTGCTTTCCTCGAGGTAGTGATCCTCGATCACGTGATTCAGCTTCTTCCTGGCCGAAATCTCGATGCTATGGTTATTGGGAAACTTAGCTCCTGCCAGAGCCAAAACTTCTTTCACCGTCAACTCGACTTTTACCGTATCGTCCCCTTGAGGAATCCGTACGCTTGTGTTCATTGCCTTCACCTCTCCAATCGGATGTTTTAAGTTTGCCTTAGCTTGCCCGGAATATGGAATCGACATGAAATGAGCTTGAGAAAATGGTGTGATGTCAGGTTTTTTCATTGATTTGTCGCACTTTTAATATAACACACCATGTTAGGTATTGCAAGTTTAAAGCTGGCGGTTTCCGCCCGAAAATCGATGTTCGTTTGGGATGCAATCCCGGGCGATTCATCGGAATTCGGAATGAATACACGCTCCCGCCCACGGGTCCTCTCGCAATTTGGTACGATATTCGCTACAATAATACCGACTTCTGCTAAGGACGGATGCAGCGATGACTTCAACCGAAACGGACCAACGCAAACCCTTGCTTTGGACCGACAAAAGATTCCATACGTGGAACTACGAAATGCGCGAGACGTTCGGAACGAAAACTTTCAAGGTGATGCTCGATGCCGGCTTCACTTGCCCGAACCGGGACGGCAGCATCGCCGCGGGCGGCTGCACGTTCTGCAGCACGAGAGGCTCGGGAGACTTCGCGGGCAGCCGGCGCGACGATCTCGTCTCCCAGTTCAACAAGATCCGCGACCGCCAGCATCTGAAGTGGCCCGAGGCGAAGTATATCGGCTACTTCCAGGCTTATACGAATACCTATGCCCCGGTGGAGACGCTGCGGGAATACTACGAAGTCATTCTGGAGCAGCCCGGCGTCGTCGGCTTATCCATCGCCACTCGTCCGGACTGCTTGCCGGACGACGTCGTCGATTATTTGGCCGAGCTGAACGAACGCACGTATTTGTGGGTCGAGATGGGCCTGCAGACGATCCACGAATCGACCTCCCGGCTCATTAACCGCGCGCACGACACGGCGTGCTTCGTCGATGCCGTGCGGAGGCTGCGGGAACGGGGCATCCGCGTCTGCGCGCATATTATCCACGGCTTGCCGGGAGAGACGCGCGAGATGATGCTGGACACCGTCAGCGCCGTGGCGGACATGGACGTGCAGGGCATCAAAATCCATCTGCTCCATCTGATGCGGAAGACGCCGATGGTTCGCCAGTGGAAGGACGGCTTGCTGCGGTTTCTCGACATGGACGAATACATCTCGCTCGTCGTCGATTCGCTGGAGATGCTCCCGCCGGACATGGTCGTTCACCGGCTGACGGGCGACGCGCCGCGCGACCTGCTGATCGGGCCGATGTGGAGCCTGCGCAAATGGGAAGTGCTGAACGCCATCGACGGCGAGCTCGTCCGCCGCAACAGCTGGCAGGGCAAAGCCAGGAAGGCGTGATCGGGATTTACGGGGAAAGGGGACGGAGCTGATGGGTTTCCTGTCTGTACTTAGCCAAGCGCAGCGCTGGGTGAAGGAGCGGGCTGGGCCGGGCGACTGCGTCGTGGACGCGACCGCCGGCAACGGCTCGGATACGCTGTTTCTGGCCCGGACGGTCGGACCGAGGGGCCGTGTGTTCGCCTTCGACGTGCAGGAGGAGGCGCTGGAGAGCACTCGGCGCAGGCTGGCGGACGATCCGGACGCCGGGAAGCTGGCTCCGGCAGAGCTCGTGCTGGCCGGTCACGAGACAATGGAAGCCGCGCTCCCGGCCGATCTGCACGGCCGCGTAGCCGCCGTCATGTTCAACCTCGGCTACTTGCCCGGCGCATCGTCACCCTTGATTACGCTGCCTCGCACGACGCTGGTCGCCCTGCAAGCGGCCGTCAGGCTGCTGCGCGGCGGCGGGGCGCTGACCGCCGTCGTCTATCCCGGCCACGAGGGCGGCAAGGAAGAAGCCGAAGCTGTCGAAGCTTGGGCGGCGGAGCTTCCGCAGACG
Source organism: Cohnella sp. (assembly GCF_041641335.1). Classification (NCBI taxonomy): domain Bacteria; kingdom Bacillati; phylum Bacillota; class Bacilli; order Caryophanales; family Paenibacillaceae; genus Cohnella; species Cohnella sp. The sequence continues at coordinate 45,995 of NZ_JBEPYQ010000001.1, forward strand.
GTCGCGCAAGCGGTCGTTTACCGTTTTCCCCAGAAGCCGGGTTCGCCCTATCTCATCGCATTGAACAAACGGTAACATTCATCTATTAGGAGGCTATTACACAATGAGCGTACAACCTTATCCGCTGCATTTTAAACCGGAATTCAAAGAAAGAGTGTGGGGAGGCCGCGCGCTGGAGAAGTTCGGCTTCGACGTCCCTGCAGGCGCGATCGGCGAAGGCTGGATGATCGCCGATCACCCGAACGGCGTATCGCACGTCACGAACGGCGCGTTCGCGGGCAAAGGTCTGGACGAAATCCGCGAGGCGGTCGGCGAGAGCTGGTTCGGCTCGAAAGGCGCTTCCGGCAACGGGCGCTTCCCGCTGCTGATCAAGCTGCTCGACTGTAACGACGACTTGTCGATCCAGGTTCACCCGAACGATACTTACGAGAAACTGCCGCAAGGCGAGCTGGGCAAGACGGAAATGTGGTACGTGCTGGACGCCAAGCCGGGCGCGAAAATCATTTACGGCCTGAAGCCGGGAGTGAACCGGGAAGCGATGGCCAAGGCGATCGAGGAAAACCGGATCATGGACGGTTTGCAGGAGGTGTCCGTCAAGGCGGGGGACACGTTCTACATTCCGGCCGGCACGGTGCATGCGCTGTGCGCGGGCGTCCTCGTCGCGGAAATTCAGCAAAACTCGGATACGACGTACCGGCTGTACGACTACGACCGTCCGGGTCTGGACGGCAAGCCGCGCGAGCTGCATATCGAAGACTCGCTGAACGTCACGGCCTACGAAGGCGCGGGCGCAGAGCGGATGGATACGTCCTCGGCGGTGCCTGGAGAGTGGCTGACGCTGGCGAAATCGCCGTATTTCAAGACGGACAAAGGCATCGTGCGCGGGCCGTGGTCGCTGTCCACGACGCCGGACAGCTTCGTTATCGTCATCGTCTGCGAAGGCAGCGGCACGATCGGCTGGGAGAGCGGCCTCGTCGACGCCAAAGCCGGAGACTGCTTCCTGCTGCCGGCCAATCTGGGCGGTTATACGCTGGACGGCTCGATGACCGTGCTTCGCAGCCTGGTGCCTTGAGCCGATTCGGACGGACGACTCCCGGTTGGGAGGGATTCTGTCCGGCCTTGTCGAATATAGGCAGAACGCCAGACGATACGACTTGCGAAAGGATAGATGACCATGCGGCAGGGACTGATCATTGCGGGACTGGGATTGGCGGTATGGGCCGTGCCCACCCTCTTCTTCCTCTTATTCGGAGACTGGGTGCTGCTTGAAGTCGGGGAAGCTTATTTCGGAACCTCTCTGTTCCTGCTCGAAATGCTGTCGCTGCTGCTGCTGATCGGCCTGGCCTTGATCGTCAGGCTGAGGCTCGTCAAGGAGCGCGGCTCCGCAGCCCGGTTCGGATACGCGGCCGCGGTTATCGGGCTGCTGCTGAACGCGTTCGTCATTTGGCACAGAGGCTCGGTGTTCTCCTCGTTCACCGAAGGACAGCATCACGCCTATGCGGTATGGATGACGTTCGCTTACGTCTTGACGCTGCTCGTTCCGGCCATCGTGGACCGGATCGTGAAGGAACCGGCGAAAGCCGAAGAGCCGCCCGTCGTCTCCGATCCGGCCGTCGCCGAAGAGGCCGGTCCGGACGAAGAAACGGCTAAGCAATCTCCTGTGTAACCCGGTTAAAGAGGCTTCCCTTGCGTCATCGGACGACGCGCTCGGGAAGCCTCTTTTGCGTTCGCGGGCACAAGGGCCCGAAACTGTTATAGATTAACGCTATCCCTTTCCATCAGTTCGTTCTGTTTCTCTCCTTTCATTCTCTGCGCCTTTTGTCGATATCTCCTCCATTCAGTTCACGCCACACCTGCCCTACCGCTTTTCGCCCCCTTTTGCCGCTATCCCTTTGAGTCAGTTGAGAGTCGCGTCCAGTTGCTCACGAATTGCATCCATTCTTGCGATAATTACCTATCGAGAACATCTGACTAAACGGGATAGCTCATCGCTGAATAATCAGGTTTCTGAACTTTCGGGATAAAGACAAATGGAGGATAGGTCATGGCAGATCTCGCGGGAGGCGTACAACCAACCTGATTGGACGGGATACCGGCAAAAGAGGCAGAGAACGATAAACTCCGGTACCGGATGTCTACATCCGCATTACACATTGGACATACCCATCGTTCCGACCAAATAAAAGCAAACCGTCGAACGCGTACCCTGTATTAGCGGGCGCAACGTTCGACGGTTTGCTTATTGTCGCTTGTCTCCGTGTCGAATTTCTGTTATTTTCTAGGAAACCGATATGAGAAGGAGACGTTGGCATTGACATCGAATTCAACTGAGCAGCACCGCCGGGAGGCGCCCTCCAGCGTCGCTTGCTCCATCATTACCGTCTCCGACACGCGCACGCCGGAGACGGACAAGAGCGGACAGCTCATTCGCGAGCTGTTGGAAGCCGCAGGTCACACGGTCGCCGACTACGCGATCGTGAAGGACGATTACGACGGCATCGCCGCGCTGCTGCGGCAAGCGGCGGACGATTCCCGCGTGGAGGCCGTGCTGCTTAACGGCGGGACCGGCATCGCGGGCAGGGACACGACGTTCGAAGCGGTCCGCGACCAGCTGCACAAGGAAATGCCCGGCTTCGGCGAAATTTTCCGCTATCTCAGCTTCGCCGAGGACATCGGCTCGGCCGCCATTCTGTCCCGCGCCATCGCCGGCACGATCGGCTCGACCGCCGTCTTCTCGATGCCGGGCTCGACCGGCGCCGTGCGTCTGGCGATGACTCGCCTGATCGTGCCCGAGCTGGGACACGTGATGCGGGAGCTGTACAAGGACAGATAATCGATCTTCGTATCCGGGCACTTCTCGCTACCTGCTCTCACACCGAGCAATGCGGACTACTGCAGCAGCCTTGAGGCGATGAAATCCAGCGCCTGGCGCTGCATCTCCCCGGTCACCGCATGGCCGGTAAACGGAAACGGCGCGATGCGCTTATCCCCTTCGATCCGGTTGTACGCCGCGTAGATCGTCTCCGGCATCGTAACCGGGTCCTTCAGGCCGACGGTGACGAATACCGGGATGCGAATGCGATGCGCCAGATTCATGTTGTCGAAGTAACTGAGCGTGCGCAGTACCGCCTCCAGATGGCCAGGGAATCGTTCCACGAACGAAGCCGCCTCCGTCAGCGAACTGGTCGAGTTCAGGATGCCGAAATCCATATGGCACATGTTCGGAATGTGCGGAACCGCGATCGCAGGCTTGTCGGACAGCGCCGCGGCGATCATCGCGAGTCCTCCGCCCTGGCTACCGCCCATCGCGCAGATCCGGCTCCGGTCGACCTCCGGCTGCTCGGCGGCCCAGTCGAGCGCCTTGAGCGCGTCGATCGTGATCGCTTTGTAGTAGCACGTATCCCGATCCAGAATGCCCTGCGTCAACCAGCCCCTCGTCATGCCGTACGGCTGCGGCATCAGATTGCCCGTCTCCCCGGCCTGGCCGCGGACGTCGATGGCGAATACCGCGAGGCCCATCAGCACGTACGAGGCGTAATCCTCCGGATAGCCGCGGCTTCCCCCGTATCCGTGGTATAGCACGACGCACGGGAGCTTGCGGTCGTCTCCGCGTGGAAACTTCGGCAGCAGGTACCAGCCGCGAATCGGCGTCTCGTCGAAGCCTTCGTACGCGACGTCGTACGCCTCCATGAACGCCATCGGCGTCTCGACGAGCGCTCTCGTCGCGTTCAGCGGCTTGGCGGCATACTGCTCAAGCTCCCCGTCCCAGTAAGCGTCCAGATCGGGCTGCGCCGTCAAGGGCGGAGCCAATCGCTCCAGCTCTTCTATTCTTCTTCCTACCGCGTGGTTCATCCGGTATTTCCCCTCCAGCGTATCGATTGCCGGCTCAATGAAACAGGGGGCTGCCCCCTAAGTGTAGAGTCGTACTGAACGATCATCGATGGATGGATAGTCACGGGCATCTAACTCCCTCCGGTGTCTCCGGGAGATAGATACCCCTCCTTTTTTCATCGGCAATCTCGTACAACCCCACTTATGGGCCAGCCCCCATCCGTTATTTCAAAATCGCTTCGATCCGAGCCAGCTCGTCCTCCGAGAAATCAAGCCGCTTCAGCATCGCGACGTTGTCGTCGAGCTGGGACGTCTTGCTCGCGCCGATCAGCACGCTCGTCACCCGCTCGCCGCGCAGCACCCATGCGAGCGCCAATTGCGCCAGCGTCTGCCCACGCTCCGACGCGAGCTCGTTCAGCCTGCGCACCTTGTCCAGCTTCTCCGGCGTAATATTCCCTTCGTTCAGGAAGACCGACGCTCCCGCCGCTCTCGAATCCTGCGGAATGCCGTTCAAATAGCGGTTCGTCAGCAGCCCTTGCTCCAGCGGCGAGAACACGATCGAGCCGACGCCTCCTTCTTCCAGCACGTCCTGAAGCCCGTCCTCGATCCAGCGGTCGAACATGCTGTAGCGCGGCTGGTGAATGAGCAGCGGCGTGCCGATCTCCTTCAGGATGCGGATCGCTTCCTTCGCTTCCGGCGCGCGGTAGTTGGAGATGCCGACATAGAGCGCTTTGCCGGAGCGGACCGCATGATCGAGCGCCGACATCGTTTCCTCCAGCGGCGTATCGGGATCGGGACGGTGATGATAGAAAATATCGACGTAGTCGAGCCCCATCCGCTTCAGGCTCTGATCGAGGCTGGACAGCAAATATTTGCGCGAGCCCCACTCCCCGTAAGGGCCTTCCCACATGTAATAGCCGGCTTTCGTCGAGATGACGAGCTCGTCCCGGTAAGGCTTCAGATCGGTGGCGAGCAGCCGTCCAAACATCTCCTCCGCCGATCCCGGAGGCGGTCCGTAGTTGTTCGCGAGATCGAAGTGGGTGATCCCCAGATCGAAGGCATGCCTCACCAATGCGCGGCCGTTCTCGAAGGAATCGATGCCTCCGAAGTTGTGCCAGAGTCCGAGCGACACCGCCGGAATTTTCAGCCCCGAGCGTCCTACCCGGTTGTATTTCATCGATGCGTAACGTTCTTTGTTCGCCAAATAAACCATGTTCCTTATCCACCTCTCGCCCTTTTATTTAACTGCCGCAATCCCCTCCGGAAGCGGCAGCGCCAGCAACTGCGGCCCCGCTTCCTCGCCCGAGTATTGGAAGACGAGCAGCGACGGCCGCTCGCGATCGACCCGGCCTTCCTGCACCCAAGCGCCGTAATCGAACGGCAGCCGGTCCAGCGCGCTCTTCTTCTGCAGCTCGCGCTCGTCCGCGCCGAGCTGCTCCGCCGCGTACTTCAGCCCTGCGGACCAATCCCTCTTGTCCAGGCGGTCTTCCCACCAAAGCTTGCGAGGCTTGTACTTGTGCTGCAAATAGTAATCGATGCGCAGCAGACCGAACGCGACGTCGCGGTCCAGCTCCGGCCGCGCGTCGTGCTCGAGGAACGCCCACAGCCGCGAGAACAGATCTTCGAGCTGATGGCCGATCCGGCTCCAGCCCCGCTCCTCCCAATAATCCCCGAACGCCTGGAAGAAGTCGAACGGAGACGGATAGGCGCTTCCGACCAAATATTCGATCGTCCGGTCCATCCGGTGGGCGTTCCAGAATTTCTCCAACACGTCCTCCACCCGCTTGATCCGGACGATGTCGCCGAACGGCATCAGATCGTTGCCGAGCATCTCGTACGGCGCGCGCTCCGAATAAATATACCCGTACTTGGCCGCGTCGTTGCGCAGCCCCGTTCCCCGCAGCATTTTCAGGAAGCCGAGCTGAAGCTCTTCGGGCCTGAGCGCGAACACGTCGTTGAACGTTTTGCGGAACGTATCGTAATCCTCGTGCGGCAGTCCGGCGATCAGATCCAGATGCTGATCGATCTTGCCGCTGTCCTTCACCTTGACGACGGTGCGCGTCAGTTTCGCGAAGTTCTGCCTGCGCTGCACCGCCAGATTCGTCGGATCGTTCGTCGACTGCACCCCGATCTCGAAGCGGAAAACGCCCGGAGGCGCATGCTCGGCCAGGAAGTCGAGCACCTCCGGACGCATGATGTCGGCGGTAATCTCGAACTGGAACACGCAGCCGCGATGGTTGTCGATCAGAAATTGAAAAATCTCCATCGCATAATCACGCTTGATGTTGAACGTACGGTCGACGAACTTGATCAGCTTGGCGCCGCTGTCGATAAGGTAGGTCAGCTCTGCCTTCACCCGCTCCATATCGAAATACCGCACGCCCACCTCGATGCTGGACAAGCAGAACTGGCAGCTGAACGGGCAGCCCCGGCTCGTCTCGAAGTAAACGACGCGGTTGCGCAGCGATGGAAGATCTTCTTGGAACCTGTGGGGCGACGGTATGGCATTCAAGTCGAGCTTCGGGCGCCCCGGCGTGATGACGACCTCGCCGTCCTTGCGATAAGCCAGGCCGAAGACGAAGTGGTACTTGCGCTCTCCGGCGATCTGCCGCAGAAGGTCCCGAAACGTCTCCTCGCCTTCCCCCATCACGATAAAGTCGACGGAGGAGAGCCGGTTCATCCAATAGTCCGTATCGTAGGAAACTTCCGGGCCGCCGAGCACGATCTTCGTCTCGGGCAGCACCTTGCGCAGCATGTCCGCGATGACGATCGTCTCCTCGATGTTCCAGATATAGCACGAAAACCCGATCACGTCGGGCTTCTTGGAAAACAGATCGGACGCAACCGCCATCGCGGGGTCCTTGATCGTATATTCGGCGATGTCGATGTCCCCGAACTCGTCCTGTGCATAGGCTTTCAAATATCTCAGGGCGAGCGAGGTGTGAATGTATTTGGCGTTCAGCGTCGCTAAGACGACTTTCATGGCGGAATCCTCTTTCGGCGTCAGGCTTTCCTTTATTGTAACGGATAATCGCCGGGGAAGAAAACCTTTTGCGCGGGCGAACGGTTCAATTCAGCAATCCGACCAGACGAAGCCCGTTGGCGATGCCGTCGCGATCCACGGCTGTCGTCACGTAGCGCGCCAGCTTCTTGACCGCTTCGGGCGCGTTGCCCATCGCCACGCTGTGGCCGACGTACCGGAACATCTCCACGTCGTTCAGGTTGTCGCCGAAAGCGTAGGCCTGCTCCGGATCGAAGTCCAGCCTGCCGATCAGTTGGGCGATGCCGTTCGCCTTCGACCCTCCGGTCGGAAGAACGTCTACGGAGCGGGGATGCCAACGGACGAACCGCAGGCCGGGAAAAGCCGCCTCGTAAGCACGTTCCTCCCCTTCCCGGCAGAACAGCATCGTCTGGTACACGTCGGTCCGTTCATAGAAACGCGGGTCGCATGCCGGATGCTCGTGCCTTAGCGAGCCGATGCATTCGTCCACATAAGGGTGATAGTTCACGCTGCTGCGCATCTGCCCTTCGTTCAAGTAGACGAGCGGGTGGCCGCGGCGGGAAGCAAACCCGGACAGGGCGCGAAGATCGTCGGTGCGAAAAGGATTCGTGTAAATCCGTTCTCCTCTCAGCACGACGTATTGGCCGTTAAAGCCGACGTAAGAGTCGATGCGCAGCTCCTCCGCCAGCCGGGCGATCATAAACGGCGATCTGCCCGACGCCAGCACCAGCTCGTGCCCGGCCTCCTGCAGACGCCTCAGCGCCTCCTTCGCCGAGGACGGCAGCCGCTTGCGCTCGTCGAGCAGCGTGCCGTCGATATCGAAAAACAAAACGCGCTTCGTCTTAAGCATATTGAAGCTCCCGCTCCGGAATCGTCACCGACACTTTGTCGTGCAGCTTGTACGGCACGGGGGAGACGACCTCCCACTGCTGGCCGGCGGCGACGATATCGTAGTTGAACTCCTTGCCCTGGAACTGTACGTTGGCCACTTGGCCGACCAATCCGCCCTCGCGAGCGGGACCGAGTTCCAACTGATCCGGCCTGACCGGGTACAGCCCGTTCGATTTGAAGTAGCCGGCCACTCCGGCGCCGCGCCATTGCACGGAGCTGCCGGAGCCTTCCGGGATGAACAAGTCGTTGTCCCAATGCCCGCGAACGAGATTGGCTTTCGAGACGAATTGCGCCACGAACTCGGTCTCCGGCCTCAAATAAATGTCCTGCGGCGTGCCGATCTGCTCGATCCGCCCTTCCTTCATGACGACGATCCGGTTGGCCATCGACAGCGCTTCGCCCTGATCGTGCGTCACGTAGACGATCGCCGAGCCCGTCTGGCGGTGCACGCTCTGAATTTCGCGGCGCATGTTCATGCGCAGCAGCGCGTCCAGGCTGCTCAGCGGTTCGTCCATCAGCAGCAGCGAAGGCTCGGCCGCGATGGCGCGCGCGATCGCGACCCGCTGCTTCTGCCCGCCGGACAGCTCGTGCGGCATGCGCTTGGCCAGATGAGACAGACCAACCAGCTCGAGCACCTGCCCGATGCGCGCCGCTTCGTTGTCGCGGATCGCCTTCGGCGTCTTCTTGTGCGTCCGGATCGGAAAGCGGACATGCTCGTAAATGTTCATATGAGGCCACAGCGCGAAATGCTGGAACACCATGCCGATCCGCCGCTTCTCCGGCGGAACGAGCGTGCTTGCGCCGGCGACGACTTCGCCGTCCATCCGGATCTCGCCGGAGGTCGGCTGCTCGAATCCCGCCAGCATGCGGAGCAGCGTCGTTTTGCCGCAGCCGGAAGGGCCGAGAATGGCGACGAACTCTCCGTCGGCGATATTCAGATCGACGTTGCGGAGCGCCGTGTAGCTTCCGAACGTTTTGCCGACGTCGTGAAGTTGAATGCTCATCAATTGTTTCCTCCTTTGCGGGCGGACCCTTTTTGCAGCAGCTGAAGCAGTCCCGCTCCGACGAAAATAAACAGCACGATCAAGCTGGACAAGGCGGTCGAATACAGCGTCTTCCCGGCCTGCTCGAAGCCGAAGATCGTCACGCCGATCGTCTGCGTTCCCGAAGAGTACAGCAGCGCCGATACGGTCAGCTCGGTGAGCGCGGTCAGGAAGACGAGCAGTCCCCCGCCGACGATTCCGGGCAGGAGCAGCGGCAGCAGAATCGCTTTCCAACGGGTCCACGGACCTGCGCCGGAGACGCGGGCCGCTTCCTCCATCGAAGCGTCGATCTGCATGAAGGCGGTCACGCCGGACCTGATCTGGAGAATCAGGAAGCGGCACACGTAAGCGATCAATAATATCGTCGTCGTTCCGTAGATGCCGGGATTCCAGCCCGGCACCGGCTCCATCCATACGAGAATCATCGACAGCGCGAACACGATGCCCGGCAGCGTATACGGGATCGAGATCGCCAGCTCGGCCAGCTTGTTCAGCTTGGATGGCTTTCTGACTCTGTAGAAGGCGAACAGCGTGCCGATCACGAGGCAGACGACCAGCGTAATCGACGATAGAACGAGGCTGTTCTTAATCGCTTGCCAGATGGCCGGATTGTCGAACAGAACGTAACGGTAGTTGTCTAAAGTCAAGGTGCTCCAATTCAGCTTGCCGCCGTAGGATTTGCGCAGCGACAACGTAATCATGGACAGCAGCGGCACGATCGTGATGAGGATCAGCACGCCCCACATCGCCCCTCCGACCCACGCGCGGGCTCTTCCCAGCGCATAGCGGGGTTCGTCGTCCGTACGCCCCGTCTCCGTCGCTTTGCTCTTGCGGACGGTGAACCACTGCAGCAGCGTTCCCGCGATTGCGATCACGCCGAGCAGCACGGACAGCGAAGCTCCGCGCGCGAAGGCGGACGGCCCGAAACCGATAATCTCTTCATAGATAAGCGTGCTGAGCACGCTGATATTGACCGGCGTCCCGAGAAAGGCGGGAATGCCGAAGTTGTCCAGCGAAGCCAGGAAGACGAGCAATCCGCCGGCCGTGATGCCGGGCAGCGAGAGCGGCAGCGTCACCCGCACGATCGTCTTGAGCTTGCCGGCGCCGCCCGTCTTGGCGGCCCATTCCAGATCCCTCGGGATCTTCTTCAACACATTAAGCGTAAACAGGTAGACGAGCGGGAAGTGATGAATGCCCATGACGAAAATAATGCCGCCCGCGCTGTACATGCTCCATGGCTTAGCCCCGGCGTCGAACAGCTGCAGGAAGCTCGCCATCAAGCCCTGCGTCCCCATGAAGGAGGACCAGCTCAGCGTGAGCACGTAGGACGGAAGCACGAACGCGAGCACGATCAGCAGGTTCAGCAGCTTCTTGCGCTTCAAGTCGGTGTAGGCCATCAGCCATGCGGCGACGATGCCCAGCGCCATGGAGAGCGCCGTCGATCCGAGCACGATGACGAACGTATGCCTGAGAACCTTCCAGAACCGCTCCTGCCGGAACAGCTCGAAGTAATAGCTCATCGTGAAGCCCTGCTCGTTCTGCACGCTCAGCAGCAGCAGCTTGGCGATCGGAAGCACGAAGAAGAAGAACGTCGCCGCCGCGCCGAGCGCCAGCAGCCCGTATCTGCCTAAGGACGATGCGGAGAGAAGAGAGCGGGGGAACGTCCCGCCGCCCTTCTTCATCCCCGTCTCCAGGACGGAAGTGTCGGAAGTAGCCATCCGCTGTCAGCTCCGCGATCAGTTACCGAACAGTTCGGTAAACTTCTTCTTGTCCGCTTCGCGCTCGTCGGTCAACGTCGCCAGATCGCCGGACAGAATGTGGAAATCGGCGATGCCCTTCAGTCCGGCAGGCGGCGTTACGCCTTCGCGAATCGGCGTATATCCGATCTCCGCGGCCAGCTTCTGGCCTTCTTCCGACAGCACGAAGTCGACGAAAGCTTGCGCAGCGGCTTCGTTGTCCGTGCCTTTCAGAATCGCGATCGGCTCGGTGATGAGCGGCACGCCTTCCTCCGGATAGACCAGGTCGATCGGGGAGCCGTTCGCCTTCTCGCGGGGAACGAGGAAGTCGACGATCATGCCGTACGCCTTCTCTCCGCTCGCTACGGCTTTCAGGACGGCGCCGTTTCCTTTGATCACGGTCATGTTGTTGTCCTTAAGCGACTGAAGGAACTCCCAGCCGAAGCCGTCGGTGCGGGAGAATACGCCTACGTTGTAAGCGGCGGCGCCGGAATAGAGTGGGCTCGGCATAATGGCCGCGTCCTTGCTCTCGGCGGCGGTCAGCGCCTTCCACGATGTCGGCAGGCTGGTCACCTGGTCGGTGTTGACCGTAATGACGGTAGCCATCACTTTCGTTCCCGTGTACATGCCGTCCGGGTCGGCCAGCTCGGCAGGAATATGCTCGATCTCGGGAGACTTGTAGGAGAGCAGCAGGTCTTGGCGCTTCAAGCCTTCGAAGGTAACGGCGTCGGCCAGCAGCAGGACGTCGGCTTGAACGCCGCCCGCCTGTTTCTCCGCCTGCAGCTTGGCGATGACCTCCTCCGTGCCGGAGCGGAACGTCTCGACCTTCACGTCCGGGTAGGATTTGTTGAACGCGGCGATCAGCTTGACGACGTCCTCTTCCGGCTGGGAAGTGTAGAACGAGATCTGTCCGGAAGCCTGAGCGGGCGCTTCGGCCGAAGGCGAAGCTTGCGAAGAGGCCGGAGCGGACGGTTCCGCCGCCCCTGCGCTGCCTGCATTGGTGTTATTCGATTTCGCGCCGCATCCGCCGACGATAACCGTCGCGGCCAGCAAAGCCAGAATCGTGCTTTTCTTCAACATGTGTGTTTCTCTCCTCTTTGTCTGTTTATCGATCTATGAGATGATGCCATACGGCGCGCGCGACGCCGCTCTCCCGGTTGCTGCCCGTTACGGCGCGGGCGACCCGCTTCACGCGCTCTTCGGCATTGCCCATCGCGATTCCAAGTCCGGCCCATCGCAGCATCTCGATATCGTTATCGTAATCTCCGATCGCCGCCACCTCTTCGGGCCGTATTCCGCGTTCCCGGCACAGCAGTTCCAGCGCGGTGCGCTTGCTGACTCCGGACGCGTTGACGTCGAATCGCCGTCTGCCCGTCCTCGTCAGCGCGAAGGCGTTCCGTCCGGCAAGCTCGTCCAGCAGCTCGTCGATCAAACCGGGATTGTCGCAGATGACGGTCGCCTTGTACACCGGCCTGGGATCCGAGCCTGCGAAGCTCGCCAGGTCGCCGACCGGGATAACCCGAATGAGATTTGTCTGCTCGCGGTAGTTGCCCTCCGTCAGCTCGCGGCTGGGAATGACGACTACGTTGGCGAGCGGCCAGCGGGCGTTCATCTCGTTCAACCGCTCAACGTACAGCTCGTTGTAGCCGTAGAGATGAACATAAGCTCCGCGTTCCTGTACGAGACGAATGAGCGAGATCAAGCCGTCCGCCTCTATCGGGGTCCCTTGCAGCAGGCCGCCTGTTTGCTGATCCAGCATGACCGCGCCGTTCAGCGCGATAAGCGGGACGTTCATCTCCAGCTCCCGGGCGTGCAGCCATACCGACGCCGGAAACCGGCCCGAAGCGATCGTCAGCAGCCCGCCGTGCCCGAGATAAGCGGCAAGCGCCCGGCGAACTTCGTCCGTAATCCGCTTGTCGCCGTCCAGCAGCGTGCCGTCCATGTCCAGCGCCAGCAGCCGACGCCTCGGTTGCCCGGCGCTCATACGGTGTACATCCGGGAAGTGTCCGGCAGCTCGACCGGCCCTCCGAACGCTTCGCTGGCCGACTGGAGCATATGCTCGAAATCTCCGTCTCCGGGAAGATGGACGAGCACGAGCTTTTTCACGTTGGCCTTGCCCGCGATCGTGCCGGCCTGACTGGCGTCCATATGGCCGGCTCCGGTCGTATGCTTGCTGCCTTCGCAGATCGTCGCCTCGCACAGGAAAATGTCGGCGTCCTTCGCCAGCTCGACAAGCGAATCGCAATACGACGTATCTCCCGAGTAGACGAGCACCTTGCCCCGGTACGTGATTTTGACCGCGTAGCAGGGAATCGTGTGATCGACCGGAACGAATTCGACCAGCGCGCCGGCTAGCTTCACCGGCAGGGCCGGATCGATGATCGTAATTTCGGAATGGTTCCCGTACAGAGTCGACAGCACGTTAACCGGCTCCGAAGGGGTGAACAGCGACAGCTTGCCTTGCATTTTCCCGTTGCGGATCGCTCCCGTCGCGGCATATTGGAGAATGCCGATGTCCGCCATATGGTCATAGTGGAGATGCGAGAGGATGACCCCGTCCAGCTTGTCGACGCGGGTGTGCTTGACCAGTTGGCTCATCACCCCGCTGCCGCAGTCGAGCAAAATCTGCCCCTCGCCCGTGTCGATCAAATACCCCGCGGTCGCTCCGTCCGCCGAAGGATAACCTCCCCAGTATCCCAAAATGGTAATATCCATCCTTTCACCTCGACTGTCTTCGCTTGCTTTTTTACATATGTTCTCTTACAAAACAATTGTAAATTCGGTAGATTCGTCGAATGTCACGCGAATGTAATCGCAGCGTTAAACTTGCGGAATCGGCGGTTTCGGCGGGGGGATTTCCTAGTCTGCGGAGGCGAATCGTGTATACTAGTAGAGAGTTTAAGTAGAAAGTTGGGATTGCGGATGAGCTCCGAAGACGTCCGGTTGATGGTGAAAATATGCAAGCTTTACTACTACGAATCGTGGACGCAGGAGAAGCTGGCGGAGAAATTCGGGATCTCGCGTCCGATCATCTCCAAGATGATTCAGAAGGCGCGCGAGATCGGCGTCGTCGAGATTATCGTGCACGACGATCCGCAGCAGACGTCCGAGCTGGAGAAGGAAATCGAGCTTACCTATAATCTGAAGCAAGTATTGGTCGTGCCTACGCGGGACTTGAACAAGGAGCTGGTGACGAGCGCCGTCGGCAAAGCCGCCGCCTTGTTCGTGCAGAAGCTGATCAAGAACGGAGACCGCGTCGGGGTGTCCTGGGGCAACACGCTGTACCATATGGTGAGGGAATTTCCGCTGGACAAGAAGGACAACGTGAAAATCGTGCCGCTGATCGGCGGAATGGGCAACGAACGCACCGAGGTGCATTCCAATCATATCGCGTACGAACTGTCCAAGAAGCTCGGGGGAAAAAGCGAATCGCTGTACGCGCCGTCCGTCGTGGAGACGGAGCAGCTGCGGGATCAGATCGCCACGCTGCCGAACATCGTCCACGTGCTGGAGGAGGGGGAGCGGGTCGATCTGGCGCTCGTCGGCATCGGCAATCCGTATTCGATGTCCACGATGGAGAGATACGGCTACTTGAACGAAACGGTGCTAGGGGAGCTGAGGGATCTCGATGCGGTCGCAGACATCAACTCCCGCTTCATTAACCGGGACGGACAGATCGTCGCGCATCCGATCAACCGCCGGGTCATCGGCGTCGGGCTGGAGCAGCTCCGGCAAGCCGGCAACGTCGTCGGGCTGGCCTTCGGCCTGCACAAGATCGAGAGCATCAGGGCCGCTCTGCGGGGAGGCCATATCCAGATGCTCGTAACGGACGAAGCGACCGCTCAGAAAATGATGGAGGGCTAGCCATTAGGTGCTGGATAGATCGCAAGCCCCCCGGTCGGCCGGGGGGCTTGCCTTCGTTGGACCTGAGACTCGCGCGCTTAAACCTCGAACCCGTCATTGGTAATGACGTCCTGGATAAAGTAATAGCTGTCCTTCGGATGGCGCTCCAGCGTCTCGTAATTTGTATAGACGATGCCGAAGCGCTTGCGGTAGCCTTCCGCCCATTCGAAGTTGTCGAGCAGCGACCAGGCGAAGTAGCCTTTCAGCGGCACTCCGGAACCGATCAAGCGGTGACATTGGATAAAATGCTTGCGATAATATTCGGTACGTTGGACGTCATGGACGCGGTTGCTCTCGGTCAGTTCGTCCTCGTAGCAGGCTCCGTTCTCGGTAATGTAGATCGGCGTATCGCCGTATTCCTCATGCACCCAGCTCAGCACCTTGTACAGCCCTTCCGCGTAGACGTTCCAATCCATATACGTCTTGTCGAAGCCGATCTGCACCTCTTCGCAGTCGAACAGCCCTTCGCCTTTCCTGTACCGCCCGAAGCCGCCGCTGTAAAAATTGACCCCGATGAAGTCGATCTTCTGCGCGATCGTCTCCATGTCGCCCGGCAGAATCGGTACCGTCGCCCCCTTTTCCCCGAACCAATCGACCATGAACTGAGGGTAGCTGCCCTTGAACGTCGGGTCCATGAACCACTCGTTGTTGAACGCGCGGTTGCGGCGGGCCGCCTCGATGTCCTCCGGCGAAGTCGTGTACGGCTCGAACCAGTACAGATTGTGCGTCGTGCCGATCTCGCCCTTAATGCCGAGCTCGCGGAACTTCTGAACCGCGCGTCCGTGCGCGACCATGCAGTGATGGGCGACGTTGATTGCCAGCTGCAGATCCGTATTGCCGGGTGCGTGGGCGCCGATATAGTTGGACAGGAACGAGACGCACCACGTCTCGTTAAACGTGATCCACTGCTTGATCTTGCCGTCGAACTCCTTAAACATCACTTCCGCGTAGTTCACGAACGCGTCGATCGTCTCGCGGTTATCCCAGCCGCCCTTGTCCTGCAGCGCCTGCGGCAAGTCCCAGTGATACAGCGTCGCGCAAGGCTGAATGCCCGCGGCGAGCAAGGCGTCCACGACCTTCCGGTAATAGTCCAACCCCTTCTCGTTCACGTCACCCGTCCCTTGCGGGAAAACGCGGGGCCAGGCGATCGAAAATCGATACGCCTTCACCCCCAACTTTTTCAACAAGGCAATGTCTTCCTCATATCGGTGATAGCTGTCGCACGCCACGTCGCCGTTGTCGTCGTTGAACACTTTGCCCGGCGTATGGGAGAACGTATCCCAGATCGACAGTCCCCTGCCGTCCTCTTGGTAAGCCCCTTCGATCTGATAAGAGGCGGTTGCCGTCCCCCAGACGAAATCTTTCGGGAATTGAATTTTGGCCATAAAAAGTCCCTCCGCGCCAGAATGTTTTGAGATGGAAAACGTTTTCTGAATATTAGAATTCGACGGAGGGAGGGGGAATTCCTGTATGCGATTTTGGCTCTGTTTAGTTGTTTTTTGCGGCGGGGAGCTTGGCCAGCGCTTCGTCCTGCAGCTTGTCGCGGAATTTCTTCACGGCTGGGACGTCCGTCTGCTCGCCGTTGTCGCTCTTGACGAACAACTGCCCCTTCGACTCTTCGAGGATGGACAGAAGTTCTTTCGCGAATTGGCCCGAGATCGTCTCCCCGTGGGAAGCGGCCATCTGCTCGTACTGGGTTTTCAGTTCCGGACGAATGGCGAACGTCTCATCATCGAAAATCGGCGTATTGCTCAGCCCGATGAAGTAGAAGCTCAAGTAGCGAAGGAAGCTTTGCTCGGCCTTCTGGCGCTCGGGAGTATCGGGAAACGTGACGAGATAGCTTTCGGAGGCGAGAAGCCTGGAGGCCAGCTCATCCCAGGAAATGACCAGCGCGGCATCCTTGGCGGAAGGAGCGTCGGATTCCCTCGCCCTCAGGTCCAGGTAAGCCTTCATCGAGATCGACACCTGATCCCCGTACGTCAGAAGCCTGCCGTAGTCCACCACCGGAAAATAGTAGCCTTCCGCGGTCTCCACCTTGTAGCCGCCCGCTACCGTGTTTTCGACGAGCGCGCGCACTTCCTCATCCTTGAGCTTCGCAACCTCCTGCTCGGTAATCGGCCAGTCGAGCTCGATCAGCGCCTGCTGGACTTCGGGCTCCTCGAACGACTTTTCGGCTTTCGGCAGATCCTGCTCATAAAATTGCTCAAGCGTCCGAATCAATTCGTCGGCTTGAGCGGGCTGTACCTGTTCCATCGATTTTTTCAATTCGCCGTACGCTTCCTGCGCGGGAGCTCCTGCGAGCGTCATCTCCCGATAGTGCTTGGCAATCAGCTCGCTCGAATCCTTCGTCGGAGGAAGCGAAGCCGTTTCCGTCGGCTCGGGCGCCGTCTCCGTAGGAGAAGCCGTCGGCGACGGGGTGGACGTAGGCGCGTCGGGCCCGTTGTTGTTTTTCGACCCGCAGGCGGCAAGAACAAGGGATAATACCAGTATGGACGCCGCTGTCTTTACTCGATGGTTTTTGGTCACTGCGATAACCTCCCAGTATGGCTTATATGTCTACAGGTTACAACGATGGGAGCGGGCTGGAAGTTGCAGGAGTCAGGTTTAAATTAAAGAGATGGGCTAGACTATTCGCCGCTGGAAAAGAACCGCCACTTTATATCTACCTATGATAAAATGAAGTCAAGCACTCGCTACCGCGAACCCCAAGCTCTCATGATTTCACTGGGAGGTTCGCGCTGCCCACAGGATAAGGCTTCACAGCATTTTTACCCGACTGTGACGCCATTAAAACAGGTGGCGGGAGAAGGTTCGCGTAAAAATGCTGAGATCCCTTGCCAGGCAAGGGGTGATTGTGATGCTGTCGCTCCCCGTGCGGGAGCGTGGATTGAAACCAACATTACCGCCTCGTGATCCATACCGTCAATCGTGTCGCTCCCCGTGCGGGAGCGTGGATCGAAACGCCCCCGCCCCTTCTCTCTGGTACGCCCCATCTTACGAGAGCATGGGCTGAATCATTGCTGCAAGAGCCGGTAGAACGAGATTGCTCCCAAAGCGAATCTGATAATTGGTGTAAAACACAAGCCAACGCCGGATCAGCTAAGAGGTGGTCATATCTGGCCGAGCAACGCCTCTTTTATATGCAAATAAAGCTTGCGGCTTGCCGACGTGAAGGGGTAAGCCGTTTTCTTGTACAAGAATCCGGTGGTCATCCGGGCGACATTTCCGCCGATTGGCCTAACTGTCAGCCCTTTCGTTCCGGGCTCCGTCAGTATTTTGGGCACTGGAGCGATGCCGAGACCGTTCTCCGCATAGAACTTCAACGCGGTCATGCTTCCAATCTCCATCGTATGAAGCGGGACTTTCCCACTCTCCTGCATCGCCAGCTCCAGCTTCCTTCGATAGGGACAACTCGTCGAGGTGAAAAGCAGTCGATCCTCCAGCAAGTTTTCCGGCTCGACGACCTCCAACCGGGCAAGCGGGTGGCTCTCGGGCAGCAAAACCACAAACTCCTCCTCGAAGATCGGCTCGAAATACAGGTCCGAGCCGAAGCCGGACACCGAGCAAATTGCAAAATCCAGTTCTCCCGCCGACAACTGACTGCTAAGCTGCGAAGAATTCGAAATCTCTATGGAGATACGTACTTTCGGATATCGGGCCAAAAACGAGTTCAGAAGGCCTGGCAAGCGATGGCTGGCGGAAGGCTCCGTGACGCCCACGCGGATATCCCCCGCTTCTCCGGATTTCAGTTCCTCCAGGGTGCTGTGCAACTGCTCCAGATTTTTAACGATCCGGTGGCTTTGTTCGTAAAACAGCCTGCCCGCTTCCGTCAGGGCAACCTCCTTCCCCCGCTCCAGAAGCTGCATTCCGATTTCCGCCTCCAGCTTTTGTATTTGCATCGTCACGGTCGACTGTGCATAGTTCAATTGCTGGGCCGCACGGTTAAAGCTCCCCTGCTTAATGATCGTTTGGAAGGTTATCAGCGTCTTCATGTCCATTTTCTAGCCTCTTTTATAATTCAATTATTTTGAATAGATCATTCATACCATTCAATTATACAGATAGATAATATGGGTTTACAATCAAAATATCCTGAATCTGAAAGAGGGAATCCAAGCGATGAATATAAAAAATCAAGTGGCGATCGTCACCGGAGGCGGTACGGGAATCGGCCGAGCAACCAGTGTAATGCTGGCAGAACGAGGGGCGCGGGTCCTTGTCAACTACTCGCGCTCTCATGAGGAAGCCTGCGAAACCGTTCGGGAAATCACGCTTGCAGGAGGACAGGCCATTGCCGTGAAGGCCGATGTATCGAAAGACGAGCAAGCCCGGGCATTGGTCGATGAGGCTTTGGAGCATTTCGGCTCGGTTGACCTGCTGGTCAATAATGCAAGCATAACCCGGCATATTCCGATGGAGGATTTGGAGGCGGCAACCGAGGAGGTATGGGACGAGGTATTCGACGTCAATGTGAAGGCCATGTTTTTCTGCGCTCGGGCGGCGGCCGTTCCAATGAAAAAGAACAA
Source organism: Cohnella sp. (assembly GCF_041641335.1). NCBI lineage: Bacteria > Bacillati > Bacillota > Bacilli > Caryophanales > Paenibacillaceae > Cohnella > Cohnella sp. Next base: position 64,926 of record NZ_JBEPYQ010000001.1, read on the forward strand.
TCGGGGAGCGATCGTTAATCTCGGCAGCATAGCCGGTCAGACCGGACTCGGTTCCTCGCTCCCCTATGCCGTATCCAAAGCAGCGGTTCACGGTCTGACGAAATCGTTGGCCAAAGCTCTCGCACCGAGCGTTAGAGTCAACTGCATCGTTCCCGGCGCCGTCGCTACCAGATGGTGGGCTGGCCGGGAGGAGCAGATGAAGTGTCTGGCGCCTCGGCTGCTTCTGCAGCGAATTGCCTCGCCGGAGGATATTGCGTCCATGATCTGCGCCGCTTTAGAGCAGGAGGCCCTGACCGGACAGCTCATTACGGTCGACAGCGGGCAGACCCTGTAACCCCGAACCGCCCAAATCCGCAAGCAGCTTCAACAAGTCGTAGCCTATCCGGTTGGGGAATCCTAACGACGATTCCAAAAGAAATTTGCTCTCCCACATTATACAGTTGATATATATAGTTGAACTGTATATTATTAATTATACAGTTATACTGTATAGTTGAACTGAATTTTGATCAAGGAGGCTCGGGCCGTGAACAGGGACAAAAACCTGCCTCTGACCGAAACCGTATACTACATTCTGCTCTCCCTGCTTGAGCCCGCTCACGGGTACATGATCATGCAGAAGGTGGAGGAAGTCAGCGACGGCCAGGTGAGACTGGCCGCAGGCACGCTGTATGGCGCGATCGAGAATCTGCTGAAGCTCAAGTATATACAGCCGGTTTCCACGAGGGATAAGAGAAGGAAAGTCTATCAGATTACGTCCAAAGGCAGAGAGATTCTTCAGATGGACCTGCAGCGTATGGAACACATGGTCAACGTTACGAAACAAGCCCTATCGAAAACGTGAGGTGATTTCAATGAAAAGGTTTAAACTGTTTAGGAGCTACCAAGCGGAAGAAAAGTGGCTGAGCGAGCAGGCGGAGACAGGATGGAGACTGGTTAAGAAAGGGTTGTTTTATACCTTCCGCAAGCACTCCCCTCAGCGGCTCGTGTATAGCGTCGATTACCGAACTTTCAAAACCAGGGCCGATTACAATAGCTACCTGAGCTTGTTCTCGGATGCAGGATGGACGCACACTGCGGGAAGTATACGTTCCGGCGAGCAGTATTTTACCGCTCCTCCCCAGCAAGGCGAAGAGCTATCCATCTTTTCCGACAAAGAGTCCTCGCATTCCCGTTACACCAAGAAGGCTTGGCATAGCTTGTTAAAAGCCCTACTTATCTTTGTCTTCATGATCCTTAGCAGCATGTCCAATAGTCTCTATGATATCTCGATTCTTGTTCAGCCCAGCCGAGCCTTTCTAACGCCGGGAATCTGGGAAAAAACCGGAGGAGCGTTCTGGCAAGCCTTCTTTTTCGAGCTTCCGTTCGCATCGTTGCGCATCGGTCTTTATGTCCTTCTGATCGGTTATGTCCTGCTGTTTGCGTTTTACGCTGCATGGGCCCTGATCTGCGAAAAACTCGATAAGGGAATCGACAATAAACAGTTGCATTAAACGGGTGGCGATTGGCCCCCTTGGAAGCTTATTACGGAACAATTGCTTCCGGCCATTCAACCGGTGATCAGATTCGGTATCCCGACAAAAAAAGTCGCTCTGGGCGAAACTGCGACTCCTTCGACTAGGTTGGAGTGAGCACTGGCTAGCTTAAATCAAAAAGCACCTCTTCCGAAAGTCTGCGATTGCTTAACAATCGCTGATTAACGGGGCGGTGTTTTTCATTATGGGCAAGGAGGCGATCACTAGCTTTATTTTTCCGAATCTCGTACGTTATCAGACACATGCAAATCGGACAGCAACGCCATAACCAGCCTCGCCCCATCGCGCATTCCCTGCAGGTATAAGCGTTCATTCTCCAAGGCCTGCCGGTAATGATGCTTGTCCTCCCACTCCGCAAACTCGGGCATTATATCCATACGGGAAAATAGTGCCTCGAAAGCTTGCTTCTCTTCGACGCGATGCCGGCTCACACTCGGATCGAACTGAATTCGGGCGGTTACTTCGTCAAGTCTCTCCTGGATCGCGCTTTGGAACCATGACGGCCACTCCAATGCCTTTCCTCCTTCTCGCAATTCTCCGCCTTCACCTCGTAGCGTTCTTCCATCATAGCTAATTCATAATCGTCAAAACGACCCATTATATTTGGCGAATTATTGTGCGTATTTTCCAGAAACATATTGAAAAAAAGACCCCAGCAGAGTCTTTTCTTCAATAGACAGAAACTAAATTAAAGCCGTATACCTGGTTGCTCTATTAGCTTGCCCTACTATAACATCTCAATCAATTGGACACCTTCGGGAACAGAATTTTGGTCAACCGTAAGTTCATAGTGTTTAAATGCTCTGGGAGGCTCACTCGGATTAATTAACTTTGCCTCAATCAGTTCGAACAGTGCCGCAGCCGGAGCATTCCCCAACTCGGATTCATGTTTGAACACATACAACTTACGTGCTGACATTTTACCTCGAGAGGCAGAACGGTCCTGATCAAACATCAGCTTAAGCGATTCGAAGAAGAGATCGAGATCCTCTTGAGTAAAGCCTGTTTTCTGGGCAAATTTAGCCGAAACGAATCCTTCCAATCTATATAGGCCATAGGGAACCAGATATTTTCTCCCCATCGTGCGGTTTTCAGAGGCATTTTCCTTCTCCGTAGTGGAGGCCATACGCGTAATGGTCACTTCCTGTTGAAGGATTACATCTTCACTTCTGGAGAAGCAAAGCTGAATCGGTCCCCGAACTTGCCCGCATTTAAAATCGCCAGTATCCATAACGGCTCCAAATGCTCTTACATCAAAAAATCGCCGGCACATATAAGCCTGAGCTGTCAGCTTATCATCCTTATTATCTTTCGTTTTCAGATCATTAGCTTCATACGCCTCTTTCTGTTTGTTATTTAATACCGCACCTTCACTAACGTAAATATCGAAACCGTCTTGACCTTCTTTAGAGAATTGAACGTAATTACGAACTTTGCGCTTAATGCTTACATCACTAACAAGACCATACCCTGTCTGCGGATCTATACGCGGCATATTGCCGGCATCCGGATCCCCATTGGGATTACCATTCTCGACGTCAAAGTACAGCACAAATTCATACCTGTTCTTCAATACTTCTCCCATCTTCTTCAGCCTCCTAAAATTATAAATTCTGATGACGTTTCGATTAAACCTCGACTACCGAATCATTGTCTTCTCCCGATTGTTCCTTATTCTTCCCTTTATAGAAGTCCTGTTCTTGATGAAAAAATCCCACTAAAAACTGGCCTTGTCCCTCGGCATTTAACGTCTTAGGAAATCCACTCGTTGGAATTTCCCCAAGCACCTCCAAGAGTAAGTTGTATAGGTAGATGTACCTTCCCTTATGATTTTTGTTTATTTTCGAAAAATGAGGTTGAGAATTGGTCAGCAGCGTTGGAAAAACTTGTTGGGGACTTGCTAATGCGGCGTTCATATACTTGTCTACAACAGACGCATTCACCTTTTCCAGAGCCTCTAATTGCGCCTTGTTCAAGATTGCTAACAATCTGCCTAATCGATACGGAATGGCTTTCTCGTTTGAATCTAGCACTTCACTCATCCTTTCTTCCTGCTTCATTTGCCGTGCCGATCGATTAAGGTAGCCCTTGATAACGCCGATTCGAATGCGATTGATTGCTTTCCCGGCATCATCAGATGCTTCTGCTCTTATTCTTCCGAGCATGGCCATGTAGAGACTATTGGGATACGGAACTCCTGTCATCACACTACGAATAAGAGATGATTGATGCGGTGGAGGAATGTTCTTACTTTCTCTGCGAAGAGCCGTCTCCAGTAATATCTGCGAGAAAGAGGGATGTTCAGGTTCCCAAGGTGCTCCTTTCACATAAATATCAGACTGGTGTCTCCGTATCTTTTCCAAGAATTCTTCAAATGTGTTGATATAGAAATAACGAATTACAGCTCTTGTCTTGTTAGAGGATAATCCTAGTACAAAAAATCTAACGTTGGCATTGAGATCTAACTGTTCTGGAGAAGTACCGTTGTAAAGATGATCCATCAGTCCGGAAAGTTTGCGCCGTGAGAACTCGTCCAACTTCCAATTGCCCGCTTCTCCATTAAGCATTGAATCGACAATCTGCTCTTCCAAATCCGCTTTCTTTTCTGCCCAAAATATCATTTTCTCATCATGGATGTTGAGACTATGATTTTTATCGTTTATAAGCAGATTCAGTGCCGTAACATACTTAAAAGCAGCGGACTCCGATATCGGAGCATTTTCTCCCTGCTCCTTGCGATATGAAACAAAGCTATCCTTATTGAATCCAACGAGCGTAGGCTTATCTTGGCCGAATCCGTCCAAATTGCCATGTATGCGTGCTATTGGGCCGACTTCCCCTGTCACAAGACACTGGCCTATGCCGGCTTCCTCGAAACGGCTATTCAAATAATTCGTCCAAGCTTCCCTTATAGCGGGTCTCTCATGAACATAGTTCCACATATCGTCTTCCAGTTGAAAAACAATATTCCCCCCATCCTCTAAACCTGAGGTATCTATGTCACCGTAGTCCAACGATCCTTTCTTTCGCTTGGAGAAAAATGAAAGGACAGCCACCGCCCCTTCGTCTTCTACTCCACCTAGGACCTGTTCGTGAAGATCCCTGCTTGCCTCAAACCTGTAGTTTGCTCCGTCCGAATCACCATAGATTCCAAATAAGAAGTTAGCGTTCTCGCACAGAAAAGCCGGTTCAGGCCGTTTACCCGATCTCTTAGGCTGTTGCGGAGTGAGAAGCCGCTGCGGAACGGCTTTAACTTTTTTCACATTCTTCTTTTCGAAATATTCTTGAAATTGAACGCGATCCAGAACTTGTACGATATTTCCCTCGATATCCAGTACAATACACTTGGACACTGGAGTAATGGCAAACCCGAAAGGCGCTATACTTTCCGGTTGTTCCTCCACCATGCGATCGTAAAATCCGCATAATGCCTGCAAAATCATACGCTCACCTCGCTAGGGACATCTATTATGCCGTTTTTCATCCGGGCATGGAAAAAACGAGGACTAAACGAATACAAAATTCTATTCTTCACCTCTTTTTGTTCATATTCAATGTTCCACAACATCCAACTAAGATCGTAGTCATCGTCATTAGCATAGTAGCTGATTGGCCGTTTCTCTTCCGCTTCTACAAGCCTAAATTTGGCAGCGAATTCCCTGCACCCCAAATAGGGGTTATGGAAACACTGGCCTTGTCTGGCCCTCCGCAAGAACATGTTATAGAATTTCTCCGGAGTATCGCTCTCTCCCGCTTTCTCCGGTAGGATGACAAAATGTGCATCGATGATGTAAGCCACATTGCGAAGTATAAGTGAAGCACGTTGCTGCCGATCTTCGGTAACATATTGGTGCAAGTCAATTTTAGAGCCCGCCATGGCAGCCGTAACATTCCTGGGGGGAATTTTAGAACCTACCTCGTTACGGCGAATCGATTCAAATTCAATTCGATTAAGGACTGTAATACGATCAACAACCCATTGAATAGCTGGTCGCCAAAATATGGCCTCTAACACTCCGCGAGCTGCCGATGGCGTGATTACGTCATAACTTACCCGCTCCGCTTTCATCTCAGGTCTTGAAAATAAAGCGTAATCCCCACTCACATGCAGTGACACACCATATCCCATTGAATTAGCCCTCCTCTTCTAAATAGACTTTCAAACCTAATCTATCACCGTATAAATCGGTAATATCCCCTTCGAAGCTTCCTTCTGAATCCTGCAGATAGTAGATGACGTTACCGATGATTCCTAATCTTTCTTTTTTGCGTAAGTATTCCAGTTCTTTCGGGTATAAAGAAATTGCGTAACGCTGTAATTTACGGCTGAAGCTAGCGGGAAACCGGGAATCATTGGCCTGTTGAAGTAACTCTCGGCAAGCTGCGTTGTGAGGAATCACAACGGAAACGGTATCTTCTTTAATAAATTGATACTGCTCAGCAATCTCACGGAACTGAAACGAATACTCATCCGCGGCACCATTCAGATTACGCAAGATCCCATGCTTGTCCAATTGACTCTTTTCTTGAAAATAGAATCGCTGAAAATATTCTTCTACCGCTTCTGGAGTTAAAGGATCAGCATGGCGACTTAGGATCAATTTGGCCAATTTGGCTCTTCCTGAATACCACGCATAAGGTAACGATGGGTAATCGGCTGATTCGAAAAGGAACATGATTCCTTTTTCAGCCAACATCTCACGGTTGCAGCGTCCGGCTGCTTGGGCGATACTCTCTATTCCGGTCATTTCCCGCATAACGATAGGGAAATCAATATCTACTCCCGCTTCAACAAGACTTGTAGCGATGACATAGCATGGACCTTCTTTGGCCTTTGATTTGATCTTTTCCAACATCTCTATTCGATCGTCTGCGGTCATTAAAGCACTTAAATGATAGACATTGGACTTCTTGAGTTGCTCTGACTTCGTAAGAAGGCTAAATAAATGTTGTGCCTGTTTTCTAGTGTTGACGATACACAAAACTCGATTTCCATTGGAAATAATTAACTCGGCTAATTCTAGATTTGTCTTCCTGCCAACGAAGGTAGTATTGACTCTCTTCAGTTCCGAATACAGTTGGCGTGGTTCCTCAATAATTTCGATAGGCTGTATCCCATCCAACCAAGAATCTTGGAAAGCAGGCTGAGTCGCCGTACAAAACAAAACCGTAACCCCGTAATCAGCAATTAAGCAGCGAAGCACTGCCAAAGTCGGCAACAAAAGATGCTCAGGCAAAGCTTGTGCTTCGTCCAAGATAATGACACTGTTTGCCAGTCTGTGTAACTTGCGAGCACGCGAAGGTTTAGAGGCAAACAGACTCTCGAATAATTGAACATTGGTGGTAACAATCAGCCCAGCATCAAAATTCTCGCTGTCGAGCAATCGGGGTTCCAACTCGTCTTCATTCCCTGGTTCTATAACGATATTGCTGTGATACTCCAGAACCGTATTCAGATTATCTTCACCTAGCGCCTCTCGGTATACTCCAACCGTTTGTTCTATCAAGCTCGTGAAGGGTAATGCGACTATTATTCTCCTCACACAATTTTCAATGGTATTGTGATGTCTGGCATGCTCCAAGGCGAAAGTCAAAGAACTGTAGGTCTTTCCGCTTCCAGTAGGGGCACGCAGTATATAGAAGCCTTTCGGCCCGAGAGCTTTTCGCAGACAACTTTTCAGCACTCTTCTTCGAGCTCGAGCCATTAACGAATCAGATGATGAAGATAAAAGTTCATCCAGCTTCTTTTGATACAACACATTTAACTGCTCCAACCGCATAAAGCGTTGTCTGGCAGCCGCTTTCTCCGGATGTAAAAACCGTTCAGTATCCAAGTAATCAGCATCAACAAGTGCAGAGTATATCATGCGAATCCACAATGACCGTGACATACCTCTATTCGCTGTAGGTGATCGTTTAGGAATGGTATGCTCAATTAGTTCAGGAAAAAATGGAGGGATATTGTCAATAATCTTAAATTCGTTTTTGGATAATACATCAAATAGGCCAGAATGACCCCCACGCGAGATATGATCGGGTAGTCCCCCATGATGTCCATAAATTGCATACGCCAAGATAAGACCGTATGGATGCGGATAGTGCTGATAAACTGCAAGAGCTCCCATTGTTTTATGATCTACCTTGAGTTTTGAGCCTTCAAGTCTACGCTGGAAGTCAAGTAGGTTCTTCCCGTAATCATGCACATAACCGAGAATTTCTCCAAGTATTCCACACCTAAAACAGCCAGCGAATTTTCCTGCAAAATTCGCAGTACCTTCCGAATGAGGATCGAGTCCATGCCATTGTTCTTTGGGGAGTAACTTTTTCGTTAGTGGGTCTCGTTTGGAATGGGCATATTTCATTGCAGACACTTCCTTTGTTATCAGGATGTCTGTTGATCTGGGGTGTGAGAAGGGTAGATCATTGCGTCTTAATTGTTTTTATAGTATATGTTAAGTTAATGTCTATCCTCAGATTATCTCAATGATAACTCGCAGTCAATAACTTTTTCCATTTTAGGATCAAAAATCAAATTATGGAACTACGGTTACCCTTTCTTTTTCAATGATTTAATAGTAGTATTGACGCAGGTCGCTCCTCACGCAGGAGCGTGGATTGAAACATAGTATTTGTGAAGTACATCCTACAGGGGCTTCGGCCCCTCCTCTTTATTCTGAACTATTTCGTATCTCCCTCTGCACCTAATGGGGGATCATGGGTTATAACATTATGTCTTTCAATGGTACATCGTATATACTGGGAGTTTAAGTCAATCTGAGATTATAATAGAGTAGTAGTTATATTCGGTTTGGTGCGAACCCCAAGCTCACATGATTTTCCTGAGGGATTCGCACCTCTTGCAGAACACGGGCTCTCGGGTTTTCGGAGCATTTTTGAGCCTATTTCCTCCCCACCAAAATGCCGATTCGCACTTTTGAGCCCCAAATCCCTTACCCTGCAAGGTCTCAAATGGGGCGCTGTCGCTCTCCCTGTACGGGAGCGTGGATTGAAACTACAAGACGGCCATGCTCGACCGTCTACTCCCGGGTCGCTCTCCCTGTACGGGAGCGTGGATTGAAACTATATTGTTGTTCAGGATAATGAATGGAGTATGGCGTCGCTCTCCCTGTACGGGAGCGTGGATTGAAACAATTACATACTTATCGACATCACAAACCGCAACTGTCGCTCTCCCTGTACGGGAGCGTGGATTGAAACATTTGATGTTCGATTGCATTTTTCCTTTGCAGCCGTCGCTCCCTGAACGGGAGCGTGGATTGAAACTGATAGGCCACAAGCTGCTTTAGCAGTACTTCGTCGTCGCTCCCTGTACGGGAGCGTGGATTGAAACACGGTCCCGGTTAGCGGCACATCCTTCATCGCAGTCGCTCCCTGTACGGGAGCGTGGATTGAAACTGATTGCCCGGTGGCGCGCCGCCTTTGTTGCCGAGTCGCTCCCTGTACGGGAGCGTGGATTGAAACGCTCCGTCGAACACTCTCAACGTGCCGGACTTTGTGGTCGCTCCCTGTACGGGAGCGTGGATTGAAACCTTCGGGATTAATATCAAGGAGAACCCAAGCTTGTCGCTCCCTGTACGGAAGGGAGGCGTGGTTAACTCCCCCAGCCTAAAGCTAGGATTGCCGCTCTCCCTGCACCAACGAGGATTCATGTGCGCTCTAAATAAGAAAGCAGTCCTTAAGCCTCTTCGCCTCAGGGCCGCTCTTTGAAATTCCATCTCTCATAAATCATTACCCACTCTGAACCTTAACTTGCTTGCCTTTGAAAGCAATGCCCAGCTTGACGATGTCCGAGATGCCCATTGCCCGCAGTTCAGCATCGTATTGCTTAGTCTCAATCTGCCGAAGAGCCGAGACAACGGCTTCATCAAGCGACTCTTCTTCGTACCGATCGGCCTTTTTAAACTCGATGATAATCCCCTTTTGCCCTTTGGACTTATCTCTGGGAATAACCATTACATCATATCTCCCATAGCCGCTTTCGCGGTTCGAACGCACCTCATACGTTTCGCCCAAATGCACCATCATCCCGAGCACAAACGCGTGATAGAGAGCTTCCGACTTATCCTTGCCCACATCATTATAGCTGAAAGTTCGCAACACAACGTCTCTGAATCTGGCTTGAAAAGAAGGGATATCCCCTCTAGTCAGCGCCTCTAACAGTTGTTGCTCTTGACCTTCTGTCGTGTCAGTTAACCAAGTACGCAACAATTTTCGTTAGAAATAATACAGCTCCCGGTTCGGTACATCCAGTAGGCCGTGCAGGTTCGCCATCTTCTTTACGTTCCACCTGCAATGGCTTCAAATATCCGCTCAACAGCAAGAAAGACCAGACAGCCTCTGGCGATCGTTCGATTCCCGGTATACGATCGTATCATCCAGCCGGATCGGTCCAATCGGTCGACGCTCCAACAACTCAGCAACCAGTTGCTGCACTTCACCGCTTTCGCTACGCAAAAGATTCCGGTCATGACACTCTTGCGAAGATGAATATTGTTCATAAAGGCTTTCGATTAATATACCCCAAGCAGTACCACAAACCAATAATGGGAGTAATTGTCGAGTGCTACGTTCAACTCTTTGATCCGAGATCGCCCTTTATTCGCCTTATTCCCGTGTCTCTTCGGGTTGAATCACCGCTGAACCAGCCGTCTCGCAATCCAGTTGAATTCCAAATCGCTCCGCTATTCCTTGCTTCCCTATCTGCGTGATTCGCACGGCCCGGCTGCGCTCCTCCCGTCGAAACCAATCCATTTCTAACATCCGTTCGGTTAATCCTTGTCCGAGCGCGCCGGCTAAATGATACTCGCGCTCCGTCCAATCGAGACAGCAGCGAGAGAAAGCCCGCCGCTTCTTGCGGAGTTGGAGCAAATCTAAACCGATCTCCTCAAAAAAACGTTCACCGGATGCCGTAACGTGAAGCTGCAAGCCCTCTTTCAACAAATGCTCCCTTTCGAGCAGCGATTTCGTAATTCGTACCGCTACTTCCCCGGCCAAATGGTCGTAGCACATCCGTGCGTGGCGTAACTTTTTCATTTGGTCCGATTGTCGTAGCGAGACGACTGGCGTTGGCCCGGCAAACGAAAGTAATTGCTCGATCGCTTCCGCATCGCTCGCTTGAGCTATCCGGTAATACCTGTGCCGGCCATGCTTTTCGACCGTCACCATCCCGATCTCGGTCATCTTCGTCAAATGGAAGCTGGTCGTTTGCGGGGTAATCCCCGCGGCGGCAGCCAAGTCCCCAGCTGGATGGCATCGACCGTCCAGAAGATGCATCAAAATGGCCGCCCGAGACGGGTCGCTTATCAACGAAGCAATGGACGATACATTCCGTTTCATCTTCATCTTAGCCTCCTTTAGTTGCATTCCACATTTCGATGATAATGGAAGCGTCCATGAATTACAATGATGTAGGGGCATTAGCCTATCGAAATATACACCCATCGGAGGTACTAGAAAATGATCCTGAAAACATCCCCTACGGAATCAAGTCATTTGAACATTCAACCCAAAATTTTATACTACGGTATGCCCGTCATCCTCGTTACGACGCTGAACGAAGACGGTACGACCAACATCAGCCCCCTGTCCTCATCTTGGGCGCTCGGACGCTATTTGGTGCTGGGAATGGGTTTAGGTGGAAAAGGCCTTGACAACCTGCAGCAAACGCCTGAGCTGGTCATCAACATCCCCGGTGCTTCCATGTGGCGGAAGGTTGAAAAGCTGGGATCGCTCACGGGAAAATATCCGGTGCCGGATGATAAAGCGAGAATGGGCTACCGTTACGAGCCGGATAAATTCACCGTTGCCGGACTTACTCCAGATGCTTCGCTCTTCGTCAAACCTCAAAGAATCGCGGAATGCCCGCTGCAAATCGAATGCACAGTCAAGAAGATTTCGTTCCCGGACTATGCACCGTTGTTTGCGATTGTCGAAACCGAAGCGTTGCAAATCTACGCCCTCCCGGACATCACGAAGAAGGTGGGTAGCGATCATATTGACCCCTCTCGCTGGAATCCGCTTATTTACAACTTCCGTCATTACTTCGGCCTTGGAGATCGTCTGGGTACCAATTTTCGCGCCGAAGTATAGTGAAATAATTATCCGCTAAGTCCTAGTATGCTTCCACAACATGCCAAAATGCTTATAATAGAGATAGACTTAACGAATTTAGTGCGAACCCCAAGCTCACATGATTTTCCTGGGGGATTCGCACCTCTTGCTGCACAAGGGTTTTCGGGTTTTTGAGCCGTTTTTGAAGCTGATTTTCAAGTGGAAATTGACGATTCGCACTTTCGGACCTCAAATCCCTTGCGCAGCAAGGGCTCAGAAGGCCCGCTGTCGCTCCCCGTGCGGGAGCGTGGATTGAAATCGGTTCGGCATCAATACGGCGCTTCGGGCTGGGGAGTCGCTCCCCGTGCGGGAGCGTGGATTGAAATAACGTTGAGGTAATGCTTTTGTCAGTTTGTGTCGGTCGCTCCCACGCGGGAGGTTGGATTGAAACTTGTAAAAGAAAATCACCGCTTCTTTCCGTCAGAGATTGTTGCAAATCGCCCGACAAAGGAAGCGGTGCTTCTGTCTGTACTTACTTTAATCCAATATTGCCCTGGAAAATAAATCGTGGATCAGCTCATCATTTTCACACGACTGCTTGAATCCTGCAGCAAATCGAAGCAAATCTTCCTTCCGATCGGAATACGCACAGAATATGCCTGCCTCCGGGTCGAAACGTACAATCCCTAACAGTTCCTGCTTATAGCTTCCTGCTGTCAAGATCACCGAGACATTCTCGCTGTCATGTTCGAACCAAGTGAACGGTTATAGCTCCTCTTCGAACGAATTCGCTCCTTGATCATCCAAGTCGGATTCAATAGCTGCCAGCTTACCCACCAAACGCTCGGTTGCAGCCCCCGTAAGGCTTAATATGCCTCCGTCGTTAGCAATATCCCCTTGCTCGATCCGTTCGTCCAGCCAACTCGTAATAAAACCGGGCGCGTACCCGCTGGTGCTAAAACCTTTTGCAAAGACGATGATGTCCGAATAGTCCGCAAGATATTGCTCTCGCGTCACCTCCGGGTAAGCTTGGGTGTACAACCAGAACTGGATATCATACATCAGCATGGATAGCTCGTCCGCATGAAGAGAGAAATGACCTTTATCCTCTACGATCCGGGTACAAATATGGCGTATGACCGCTTCAATCTGACTTATTCCTTCTGCTTTCTCACATAACGAATGCAATAAGGGAGAGAATTGTGCATTCTTCACCTTGTCCAACGCATCAAGCTTGTCCTGCTCGGAAGTGTCGAATACTTCTTCGTTAACCAACCCTACGATAAAAGTCGCAAAGCTCGGAGCAAGGTAGGTGATCCGGTAATCAGCCTCCTGATCCACATGTACGACGGCAGGCTCACCGTCCCGGCCGCAAGCGCGATAATCCAGCATAATTACATCATGCCCTGCTGATGGACATTCACAGATGACAACTCCAATGTCAGGGTAGCCCCATTCTTCAAGCATAAAACCGCTGCCCAAATCACCGCACAAACTGTAAGTTTTCTCGCGTCCGATCCCCATAATACCGGTAATCGCAATGTGATCCTCCGCCCAGGAGGTCGGGATAGCCGTCGGAAAACAAGTATTTACCGGGATGCCGCCGTTCTGCTGTTGCATCAGCCAAATATAATCCGCCGGAAGCTTGTACCCAAGCTCCTCTTCTATAGAAGCTATCATCTCTGCAGTAGGCGGTGCCTCTATGTAGCTCTCGTTAGCATAATCGCTCCGCTCCCAAAATTGACTGAAGTCGCGCTCCCGAAAGGGTACACGATTAATCTCCTTAATCGCCTCGGCTTGCCTCTTCATTATATCGCGGCAATACTCCATAAACTCCTGAACGGTTTCAATGTCAGACCCTAGTTTCTCTGCCTGCTCGATTGCCGACAGAGCCTCTTCCCATTGCTGCAACAAGAAATAAGCATAACCGATGCGCCAGTGCCACGCTGGATCCCATCTTCCCTGCTCTTCAATCGACAACAACTGCTGCAACGCTTCGCTATATCGCCCCAAATTGTTAAGCGCGCGGCCATAGTGATTTACGATTGCGTAGTCCAGCTCCGACTCGGGCAGTTGTTCAATCGTTTCGGCAATTTTGTCATGCTGATCATCTTCATACCAGCTTTGCAGCTTGTCCAGCAATTCTTTTGACATAATTTCACTTCCTCCTCGAACAATGCTGCGCAGAGGTCGGTTGGTGTCCGCTCCTTCCAATCTAGTATTGCTTTCAGGAAAAAGCTTCTTCCGTGCAGATCGACCTCATGTGATAGGTAACCAGCTTTACGATTTGTTCGTAATCCACCCGCTTTGTATCCAGATATGCGTGCAGAGCTATACCGTCTATTAAAGCGTACAACCGTTCGATCTCCAGCTCGCAGTCCAGTTCCGGACGCAGCGCTCCGGATTCCTTCATGCTTCGGAGCATGCGTTCGATAAGAGCCAGTATGCCGTCATTCAGAATATTGTAGGAAGAGCCGCTGCTTCTATAGTGGGTGTTGAACGCGAACCACACCTCCATCTCGGCCAGCTTGTCCTTGTCCGTAGGCAGCAGCTCCAGCAATATTTTCAGAGCCTTCTGGAAGATCGGTATTTCCAAACGGCTAAGTTCATAAATACGGGCAGCAGCTCGCTCTTTCACCAGATCCATCGAAAAGTCAAGCAATTCATCCTGAGTCGAAAAATAATGACGCAGCGCCCCCAGCGACAGCCCCGACTCCTGGGCAATATTTCTTACAGTCGCTCCTTTCATGCCCATCCTTTTAATGACACGTAAAGCAGCTCCGGCAATTAGCAATCTCCGTTCGTCGTGATCTACGATTTTAGTCATAACCTCATTGTAACAAAGGCGTCGCCTGCAAACAACGAAATAATACAATTGTATTATTCGGAGTCTGGTGATATACTTTTCCAATCTAAATAATACGATTGTATTGCAATGGAGGGGACGCAATTGAATTTCATTGGCGTAATGATTGTCGCTTGCGAAGTCGCTTTTTGGATTGTCATTATAGTTGGCCTATTTACCCGTTACCTGCTGAACCAAAAGAGATTGGGTTTATTTTTTCTAGCGCTTACTCCGCTAATTGATTTGATTTTGCTGGCCATTACGGGATTCGACCTGTACCGCGGCGCTTCCGCTACCCTGGCGCATGGGATCGCGGCTGTGTATATCGGAGTGTCCATCGCTTTCGGCAAATCGATGATTGCCTGGGCGGACGAACGATTCCGATACTACATCGCCAAGCAGGGAGAAAAGCCGATCCAACGCTATGGTCTGGACTATGCCCGTCACTATTTTAAGAGCTGGCTGAGACATGTGCTTGCTTACGTCATCGGAATTGGCTGCCTGTACGGACTCATTTACCTGGTTCAGGACCCGGAACGAACCGAAACATTATACGGCACAATCCGATTATGGTCGCTTATCTTAGGCATCGATCTGCTGATTGCCATCGCCTATTTCGTTTGGCCCAAGAAAGCGCCTGACCCTTCCGCAAAAGGACGAACCTTATGAGAATATCCAAATCCATTCTGGAGGAAGAGAACTTTACCGGCAATCCGCCGGTATTCGTGATGAAGCTGCTGAAGCAAAGCGGTGTCATGCGTGTTTTTCAGGATTGGCTGCTGGAAGGGCAGGTTCCGCAAGAAGACAGGGATGTCTTCATTAATGTAATCTCAACCCCGAACTATTTTGAAGCGAAGGCTGAGGAAGGAAGACTAGCCTACACGACGGAGGATGCAATTCGCGGACAGAAGCTCGGCGACTTGCCCGTCCGGATTATTGCGCGCGGAGTAGCGCCGGACTATAATTCTGTGGGCATCTCGGAAGAAGGCGGACACAAGCTCGAAGCTATATGGCAGGCAGGCCAGCGCAATATGCTGAACATTTCGACAGATAGCAAGCTGATCATAGCGGAAACAAGCGGGCATATGGTCATCCACGATCAGCCTGAACTGGTCATGGAAACTATAAGCGAGCTGCTGTTCCCGCTTCCGTAGTTCTGTGAATCACGGCTCTTTCTGGGACCCGGGGGGACGAGATTCGCCCGGACCTGGCCTAATCGAGGTTGATTTTGTAACAAAAAGGTTATATTATGAGTAATATAGGTTACATTATAGAAGGGAGAGATCAATACGTCATCCGAAGTCACCCAATTGGAAACAAGCAGAAGAACCTTTTTAAAAGGAAATTTGATTGGTTTTGCAATATGGCAACTGTTCTATCTAATCCCTTTTTTTCATTTGGACAGCGTAAAATGGGTTACCGTTCTCACAACCGGACTTTCACTGATTGGCCTATGTATCTGGGCGTTTTACCTCATTAGAATTGTTATTTTATCGCTTCATATGGTAAAAAGACGCCCGCTGACCAATCCCTTAAATAACGAGTATTTTAGATGGATTCGACTGAAGAGCTTTACAATCGGTTTCTGGGGCATTTTGGCATCCGCTGGAGTTTTATTCGTACTGAGCCTATATACGACTATTGAAGCCCGGCTCGCGCTTCATTTATTGCTCGTGGTTGCTGTCGTCTCCCCCCTGGCGGCCTACTTAAGCTTTGACAAAAATGAGGTAATCGACGATTAGTGAAGATATACTGAAGAACACGATAAAGGTGCAGCGAGCCAAAATGAATTTGACCCAAGAACAGTTGGCCGAATTGATCGGAGTCACCAGAAAAACGATCAACACAATCGAGAATGGCAAGTTCATACCCAGTACCATAATAGCCATTAAAATGGCGCGAGCATTACAACTGCCGGTTGAGGAATTGTTTATTCTGAACTAGGATCCTCAGCGTCCAACGATAGCGGATTGTACCGTCAGAGAAAGCTGTGCCAGCATCCGCCCGATGCTTTTAATAAGCGCTGCTCCGGTGTCGATAAGGAATGTCGGGCACTGCCCGTCTCCCCTATTCCCGGCAGGCGCCTTGAAGGCAACTGCCGGAAAGAGCGGTGATAATACGCCTCTGCACCTACACGACTCGCTCCGCCACACTCGTCTCCTCACCGTTATGCCAGATCAACTTCATGCTTTGCCCTGCTGACTCGGCGGCAAATTCCAGCTCGGTAGCCGTCTGCTGTTCGTAGAAGCGGGTGGGACTAAGCGGCAGAAGGTTCATCGTCATGCCATTACCGAGAGTCATGCGCAGCCGTCCCGGCTCCATGATCACTTCCACATCCATCGTCCTCCCTTCTTCCTGCGTATGGGCGAAGCGGTATGACCCCTCATGCGGCTGACACTGCTGCGAAGTCAGCGAGACAATCACTCGCTCGACCAAAGGCTCAGGCAATCGGTATTCGCCGCCGCACAAGATGTGTTCGATGCCCTCGATCATTTGCTGGTTATAACTGTAATCGCGTGTCCCGTTCTGCAGCAGGATTAAGGTCAGCCCTTTGTCCACATACCGCTTGAACATCGTCGCATAGCCCGGCCAGCCGCCGCTGTGATACACAACTTTGCCGAGTCGCTCATCCTGTTCGATCAGCCATCCGAAACCGTAATGAAAAGCTTCTCCACCGTTCAACAGCACCGGTGCAAACATCGTTTCGCGAACATGCGCAGGAACAAATGCATCGTCGTACAAAGCTCGATCAAGCCGCAGCAAGTCGCCGGCCGTACTATTGACCATTCCATCGCCCTGCAGTCCGTCCAGATAGCGGACATAGTCCAGATCGTCCACCTCATCCGGCAGCACATAGCCGTTATGATCCAGCCGATGAACGTATCCCAGCGCATAGTCATCCGGCATTGCCTCAGGCTGTATGCGGCGATTATATACGCGTGTGCGCATCATGCCTTGCGGCCGAAAAACGCATTCGTCCAGAAAGTCGCCGTACAACTGGCCGCTGATCCGTTCGATCAATAGCGCCAGCAGGATATATCCGGTATTGCTGTACTGCCATTGATCGCCGGGCGCAAACAACGGTTCGGGTCTGTGCTCGATCAGCATGCGCAGCACATCCTCATTGCAGGCATATTGCGAGCGATCCCACACTTCAGCGAACAATTCCATATAATCGGGCAAACCGGACGTATGGCACAGCAAGTGACGTATCGAAATCCCCGGATAAGGCAGTTCCGGCATCCATTTGGCTACCGGGTCCTCCCAGTCCAGTTCTCCCCTCTGCTTCAAAAGCACAATGCCTAACGCCGTAATTGGCTTGGATACCGATGCCAATTCAAACATGGAGTCGACAGTGAGCGGGCGCTTCACGCCGCCGTCCAGTCCCGTTGCCAAGCCGATTGCTTCAAGCAGCCATACCTCATCACGATCGGCAACCAGCACTACTCCATTGTATATTCCCTGCTTCCTGATCCCCTTCGTCCACGCCGCCAGTTCCGCCTTTATCCGCTGTGTCCGATTTTGAGCCAAATTCATAAGACCTCCCCCTCCTTCTGATCCATCCCATGCAGTCCATACTTGCTTGCATAGTGAGCCAATGCCTCATCCAGCCAGGCCGTCTCCCGATCATCAAACGGCATATCTACCAATTGTTCCAAATGCTCATGCTGCTCCTTCGGAATATGGACAAAGTTGGCTATCGCCTCATCATCAAGAAAGCCCAGCACTCGCTTGACATAAAAATCGATCATCACCTCAGCTTCGGCAGAGTCTGAGGCTCCCATCGATAATCGTTTGACCGATTGGACAAAGGCAAGCAGTTCTCGATCCAGTTCGACTTTTGCATCCTTTGAAATATCGAACAAAGCCATCGCCGTTTGTTCCGATAACTGTTCGGCAACCCATTCGCGTTGCTTGTCCTCCCTTAACATGTTGCGAATGAGCAAAAACATCATATCATGTTCCAATTCCCCTTCATGCTGCAAGTTAGCCCGCATTCTCTCGAGTATATCCAGCGACTTATCCAGCTTAGCGCGGGCAGCTTCCAGGGCCTGCTTCTGCATGTCCAATGTTTCCGCCAGACTCATATCCGACTTGGGATTGTTGATGAACTGACGAATACGCTCCAAAGAGAAGCCGAGCGATTTCAAACCGATAATTTTCTGCAGGGTAATCAGATCATCCGTACCATAGATCCGATGACCGCTTGCCTGGCGACGCGGGCGCAACAAACCCATCTCATCATAATGATGGAGCGTTCTTACCGGAATACCGCTCAATTCAGCAAATTTGCCGATGGGATAGGTTTCTTTGTCCATTTCCTCTCCTCCTCTCGCCTCCCATTATAAAACCTCCAGTTACTGTAGGTGCAAGCAAATAAATAGAGATATCGATCATTCGTCGTACGTAGTTCAAACAAGCCGGTAAAAAACCACATAATAATCCGCTAAGTCCGAGTAGGCTTCCAAAGCATGCCAGAAAATGCTTATAATAGAGATAGACTCAACGTATTCGGTGCGAACCCCAAGCTCACATGATTTTCCTGGGGGATTCGCACCTCTTGCTGCACAAGGGTTTTCGGGTTTTGAGTCGTTTCTGAAGCCGATTTTTCGAGTGGAAATTGACGATTCGCACTTTCGGACCTCAAATCCCTTGCCCTGCAAGGGCTCAGAAGGCCCGCTGTCGCTCCCTGTACGGGAGCGTGGATTGAAACTTACCATCCCCCGTCTTTCGCGCCTCTTTGCTGAGGTCGCTCCCTGTACGGGAGCGTGGATTGAAACCATAATCGACCAATTGCCGGTAAACCTCGTTATTCGCAGCCATGTAGAGATCGACTTCGGGCTGCGCCCCAAACCTTAAGCGCGTGAAAATTCCATGATCACCGTACACAGATGAAAAGGGGTATCCCATCCTTTTGAGGCGGGCTAACGAAGCGCTACTTTCTCTCCGAAAAGCGATTTCAATGGAACCGTTGTTTCCTTAATAACCGCTACTTTTAAGATCTATCCGCAACGTCAAACCTGCGAATAGGTCCGATTATTGAGGCTGGTTACGATGCATTTTCATTTTATGCTGCATTTGTTGCTGAAGCGTTTGGGATTGGCGGGATTGGCGTAATTCGGATTCATTTAACCATTGGAGAACGGAAGCGAGCACATCGTCCCGGCCCGGTTCGTTATGAAGTTCGTGCCGACAGCCCGGCCACTCTTGGAAGGTACAGAGAGTGCAAGCGCGTTCGGCAAATAGCCTGCTTCCTTTAATGGAGGTAACCTCGTCGTTGCTCCCGTGGAGAAGAAGCACCGGAACGGTCAATTCCCGCGCCTGGGCAAGCGCCCTCCAACCGGCCCATTGCACGTTGATAAAAAATCTTAGGGTAATCTTCGTATGGCTCAACGAGTCCTTTGCGTTGCCCCTGATCGTTTCCGGAGCGAGTATCGCTTGCTCGGCTGCCGAAGAACGGGATCCGAGACGCATTCGCTCCGCGATCCGCTCCGCCAACCGATTCGGCAGCCTCTTGAACGCCAGCTTGAGCCACGGCCCCGTTACGATCGCTCCGTCCAGCTTGGACTTTCTCCTCAGCAAGTAATTGATCGTTACGTTCCCTCCCATGCTGTGTCCATAAAGGAACCTCGGCAAGTTTGGGTACCGCCGGTCCACTTCGGCGAGCAGGAAATCGACGCCTTCGAGAAGCGTATCGTAAATAGGGATATCCCCGCGCTTGCCGCCTGTACGCCCGTGCCCGCGCTGGTCCAAAGCGAAAACGGCATAACCTGCGGCCGTTAACGTTTGGGCCACATGAATATAAAGTCCGGTATGCTCTCCCATCCCATGAACAATTCCGATCGCCGCCTTGACTTGGCGCTCGCCGATCGGTTTCCATGAGCAGCCGAACATTCGGGTTCCGTCGCTGGACCGCCCCTCGAATTCCGTATAGTTCATCGATTTACCCCCTTATGCGCGAGTCACGAGTATTTGTTTTAAGGACGCCCAACATAGTTTTGCCAAAATATCAATTTGAAAACGGGAAATGGGATCAAAATGTTGTTCTCAAAACGACCCCAAAATTAAAAAAAAGGCCGCGATGTACGCGACCTTCGGAAATTCTATTCATTCATCGACGGCGACCGTTTCCGGGGAGCCTCGAAGCCATACTTTGACGGCGACGTCAGGCTTCGGGTCGCCGACGAACTTGGCGCTGAACGACAGCGTTTGCCCGCCGTGACGGACGGTCGGCGCTTCAGCCGAGGCTTCGATGACGCGAATCAGGTTGCGGTTCGCGTCGTAGACGCGCCCGATGCGGGTGCCGTCGCACTCCAGATACTGATTCGCCGCCACTTCCGTATCGAACGTCATATAGACGCCGTCCGTGTAGAAGGTCGGGCGCTGCACTGCCGCGTCTTCGTTGCCATAAGACGGGCGCACGCGCATCGTGAAGCGGAGCGGCTGCTCGTTGTACTTGTTGAACAGCGCCCAGTCCGAGCCGCCCGGCTGTCCCGGCTGCTGTTCGGCCGGGCTGCAGACGAGCGGCTTCGTCGCCTGCACTGGATACAGCTTCCACCGCCGCACCCCGTCCGGCTCCAGATGCCAATCCCCCTTCGGATCGACGAGCCGCTTCCGCTGCTCCGCGCTGAACGCGCCGAGCCGCCGGGCCGTCTCCCACTCCCGTACCGCCGCCAGCAGCGGCTCGATGTTGCCGTTTCGCTTCAAGACGACGCCATCCGCCACCAGCGCGAAGCCCGCTCCAAAGCCGGCCGCTTTGGACAGCACCCACTCGATCTCGTCCAGCGCCGTCGACTCGAAGCGGTCGGACGCCGAACGGATGAGGAACCAGCCGAGCATCCGCGGAATGAAGTTGCGCTCGAAATACCGCTGATTGCTGAGCCGCCATTCCAACTGCCCCTCGCGCGTCTCCGCCCCCCAAGGCTCGCCCCAATTGAACCGGGTCGCAATGTGCCAGAGGTAGTTCGGCACCGCTATGCTCGCGTCGTTGATCACTTCCTGCTTCCATCGCCGGTATTGCCTTTCGACAAACTTGACGACGCCGTAATCGTCTTGCCCCGTTGCGTACAGCCCCTCCAGGCCGTCGAATGAAACCTGCCGAATGCCGGCCCTATTCATCAGCTCCGCCAGCCGATCGGCATATTCGTCCTGCAGCTCCAAATCCGGAAACACGACGTCGTACGGATGATCCCACAGCCGGTCTACCTTTTCCCCCTTGGCGTGCTTAGATGCAGCCGTGCCGTGCATGCCGCGCTTCACGCCGAGCAGCCGCCATGGCGCCGTCTCCGATACCGTCTCGTATTCGACCAGCTCATTGCCGATTCTTGCCGTCTTGCGATACAGCGAAACGGTAAACGGCCACGGTTCGTCGATGACCAACCAGTCGTTCCGTTCGCCCGCCTCCTCCAGAAGCTCGGCCGATCCGATCGGCTGCAGACGTTTGTCCGGAACCGGGCTGACGTAAGGATCATTTAAAGTCGTAAAATTACTGAGCGTATGGATGCCGAGCGAGATCCCCTCCGCCCTTGCCGTCTCCGAACAAAGCTTCAATCCTTCGTCGCCGCTCGGAAAGCTGCCGCGCTTGAGCTTGAAGTGGCCCCATTGCTCGAAGGGATCGGGATGATAGACGTAGCGGAGCCCGGCCAGCTTGGCGTACCGAACCGCATCCCCGATCGTCTCTTCCGTGAAATCGGTAATCAAGTAGGATTGATTGGCCGCCGGAGACGTCTTTCCCCACTGCCCTTCGATAGTCGGGTGGGGCAGATCCTCGCCCAGCTCGATTCGTTCGATCGTGGAGAGCACCTGGTCGAACGGACAGCCGAACAAGGCGATGCGGCTGCCCGCAATAACGGCGTCCTCGCCCTCAAAGGGCCGCACGTCAGCCGACGGCACGTTCCACACTTGGCGGATCGACCGCTTCGTCCGGTCGCGCGTATAGGCTTGCAGCACGCTTCCGCCGTCCGTCGTAGGCCAAGCGGTGCATACAGGATATTCGAACTTGCTGTCCGACGGCTGGCGGCCGTCCGGGTCCGGCGCTCCCTCGGCGTAAGACGATGCCATCCCGTCCAATCGCTCCAGCTCCAGCGGCCAGCCGCCGACCGTCTTCGCGTTAAGCGCCTGCAAGCCGATCGCGAATCGGCCGTCATGCACGATGCCGACCGACTCGCCGATCGATCCGCCGACGCTGGTGCGGAACGGCCCCCAAAGGATGGCATCCGGCTCGCCCTGTTCGATGGACAATACCTCAAGCACCGCGTAACCGTCCTTGGTCTGCACGCCGATCTTCGCCGCCGTCCCGTTCGGGTACGTCAGCGTCAGTTCCCCCGTCCGGCCCCCGGACTCGCAACGGGACGGCGACAGCAACTCCCCGTCCTTCAGCACCCGCAGCAGAGGAGAAGGCCGATCCGCCAGCGGCAGACCGCCCGAATCGCCGTTTCCGCCGGTCCGCAGCCATACCTCTCCCCGCTCTTCGATCGCCAGATCAAGCTGTCCGGCCCGAATGTTGTTGATCATCGATGATCCTCCCTTTCGCTCCTGGCAAAGAACCGCCGCAGACGCGGCAGCACTCAGGAGGCTATTGCCCGTTTGACGAGACAACAACCTCCTGCGAACGTTACCGAAGATTATTTCAAATACTGATCATAGATTTGCTGAGCCTCTTCGAGCACCTTGTCTCCGCCCATTTTCCGCCACTCGGCCACGAAACCGTCGAACTCGTTCAGCGATTTGCGCCCCGTAATGAAGTCGATAAAGGTCGTCAGCGTAAATTGCTTCAGCTTGTCTTGCGTTTCATTGTAGACCGGCTTGCTGAACGGAGCGAGAATGTCGATTTCGCGGGAACCTTGAGCCCGGGTATCCTTCGCCAGCTGGCGCAGGCTTTCGTCCGACGTATATGAAGTTTGAAAATCGTAATCGTTAAACGATCCGGCCATGGAATAGGCGACGATGCCCGCCTTCTTGCGCTCGTCCTCGTTGTCGTAAGGCGGAATGAACTCTACCGTCCCCTTGTCGCTCCGCTTCCAGTGCGTGCCTTCGATTCCGAAATTCAGCGCCGCGTAGGAATCGGGCTCGAACTGAGTCGCCTCGAACACCTGCATGTAGCGAATCATTTTCGCTTGATCCTGCTCCAGCTGCTTGCCGAACATGACTCCGGATGCGAACGCCGGATTGTATTGCGAGATGCCCCATTTGCCGTCCGGTCCTTTCACTCCGCCCGTAATCGCGAAGTTGAAATCCGGATTTTGCGCCTTGAGCTTGTCGAGCCACTGCTCGCCGCCGAGGAACGCGCTGCCCGGCAAGAACGCCCACCAATAATACTCGATCGCGCCGACTTTGCCGCCAAGCACTTTGTCTTCAACGTTATTGCCTTTGTTGACGACGAATTCCGGATCGATCAGTTCGTTCTTGTACCAGCGATTAAGCACTTCCAGAGCTTGCTTGGCGCCCGGCTCGATCTCTCCGCGTACGATCTTCCCGTCCTTCTCGCGGAAAATGTTCGGATAGGCGTCGAACGCGCCGAAGACGGAACTCATCATCGACTCGATATTGTCGCCGGACGAGGTGATGCCGTACGTATCCTTCTTGTTGTTGCCGTCCGGATCGTCGTTGCGGAATTTGGTAAGCGCCTCTTCCATTTCTTCCAACGTTTCCGGCGTTTTCGTAATTCCGACCTTCTTCAGCCAATCCTCGCGGAACCCAAGCTGCACGCCGTCGATGCCGATGTCCCAGATGACCGGCAGGGCGTAAATTTTGCCGTCCCGCCGCACGTATTGGAACGGATCGTCGCCGAGGTACCGCTTCAGCCAGGCTACATATTTCGGCATATTTTGCTCAATCAGCTCCTGCGGAATTTCCGCCGCCACGCTCTGCTGCAGCAGCTTGTCGTAATCCGGGAACGACGGCTCCTTCCACCAATCCGGAATATCGTTCGAAGCCAGCATCAGGTTTAATTTCTCTTTCATCGCTTCCCGTGTCGTCGAGATGTAGTCGACTTCGATGTTCAGTTTTTGCTGTAACGCCGTGATCCCCGGGGAATTCTTCATGGCCGTTCCGTCGAGATCCCAGAACGTCAGCTTCATCGGAGCTTCCGGCGCAGGGCTTTCGCTTGAACTCGAAGCCGCGCTTTCGCTGGGAGAAGCGCTGTTAGAAGCGCTTGGACTTGAATTGCCTCCGTTCTTATTCCCGCCGCACGCCGACAGCAACGTTGCCGTAAGGACAATCGCCAGCGAGAGAGACAGCCAACCTTTCTTTTTCATCTGCAACCAACCCTTCCCTTATCGATGTTATCTATTAAAAGGGGCTTTACCCTTTAATAGCGCCGATCATGACGCCTTTCACGAAGTACTTCTGAATGAACGGATAAACGATCAGCATCGGGATAATCGAGAACATAATGACGGTGGACTGCAATTGCCTGCCCGAGAAAGCCGTCGCTTTGCCGATGCTGTTGATCACGTTGTTGATGTCGGACATGTCGTTCTGAATGACGATTTTCCGCAAAATGACCTGCAGCACTTGCTTATCCGGATCGCTCACGTAGATCATCGCGTCGAACCAGGCGTTCCAATGGCCGACCCCAACCCATAGCGCGATGGTGGCGAGTACGGGTTTGGAGAGCGGAATGACGATCTGGAAAAATATCCTCGCGTAGCCTGCACCGTCGACGCGAGCCGATTCTTCGAGCTCTTCGGGAATGCCGCGGAAAAAGTTGCGCATAATGAGCACGTTAAACGCGCCGATCATGCCGGGGATGACAAGAACCCACAGCGTATTGATCATGTTCAGCTCTTTGATGAGTAAGTAAGTCGGAATCAGCCCGCCTCCGAACAGCATCGTGAACAAAATAATGCCGGTGAATGCACCGTTAAACGGCAAATCCCGTTTGGCCAGCGGATACGAGGTCAGCGCGGTGAAGAATACGGACAGCAGCACGCCGATTAGCGTTCTCAGAATCGTGTTGCCGTAGCCCGTCCACAATTCCGCAAAATCGAACGCTAACTTATAGCTGGCTAGCGTCAACTCCTTCGGCCATAAAACCAGTCCTGACGCATAGGCCGTTCCGCCTACCCCCGCCCCATCCAAAGAAATGACGACTTGCGTCCAGAACGGATACAGCGTAATTATCATTATGACCGCCATTGCCGCATACAGCACCGCATCGACCACCCGGTCTCCGCTCGACTTTTTTACGTTGATCATCGTCTTCTGCCTCCCTCTCCCGGCTTACCACAGCGCGTGATCGCGGCCGCCAAGCCGCTTGACGATCTGGTTGACTACGACGATCAGGACGAGCGCCACCGCCGACTTGAACAATCCGACGGCCGTCGCGTAGCTGTAGTTCATCTCCAGCAGACCTTTGCGGTACACGTAAGTGTCGATGATGTCGGCCACTCTGTAAACCTTGACGTTGTACATATTGAAAATTTGATCGAAGCCCGCGTCCAGAATGCCGGACATCGACAGGATCAGCATGATCGCAATGACCGGGGCCAGCATTGGAATCGATATGCGAAACATTCTCTGGAACCTGCCCGCCCCGTCCATGATGGCCGCTTCGTGCAGCTGCGGATCGATGTTCGTAATCGCCGCGAAGTAAATGATCGAGCCCCATCCGAAGCCTTGGTAAATGCTCGTCGCGACGAGAATGGAACGGAAATACCGGTCGTCCGCCAAGAAGAGAACGGGATCTCCGCCCATCAGCTTGACGATCGAGTTGACCGGGCCCTCCAGCGAGAAGACGGTGAAGAAAATACCGCCGAGCACGACCCAGGACATAAAATGCGGCAAGTACGAGACGGTCTGCACCAGCTTCTTGTACTTGGCGCTCGCGATCTCGCTCATCAGCAGCGCGAACAGAATCGGAATCGGAAAACCGAAGACCAGTTTGTACAGACTGATAATGAGCGTGTTTTTCAAAATGGTGTAGAAATAGCCGTCCGAGAAAATGGCTTCGAAATGCTTCCACCCGGCCCACGGGCTGCCGACGATGCCCTCCGTCAGCTTGTAGTCCTTGAACGCCAGCAGAACGCCGTACATGGGGGCATAGTGGAAAACCGCGTAATAAACCATGGCCGGAATCATCATCAGCAGGAGCACGCGATACCGCTTGACGAGGCGCATCCGCTCGGAATGTATCCGTTTTCTTTCCATCGATGCCGTTTTGTTCATCCTGTCGCCTCCTCCTATTTTCCACTATACCAGCGGCCGGATAAGAAAGAATTATCAAAGATTTTAGAAACGCTTCGGTTTTTTACGAACTTCACTCGAACGATCAAGAAAAAAAGAAACCCGCACTCCCCGCAAGCTCGCGAGGATGCGAGATTCTATTTTCAATCCGTCTCGGGAAGGTACTGGGGAACCGTCAGGGTGGTCGTCGTTCCGTCGCCGGGCTCGCTCGTAATCGCGATGCCGTATTCGGCGCCGAATTTGAGCTTGACCCGCTCATTGACGTTTTTGAGTCCGTAGCCGCTCGACTGCGTCGAGGCGACGGCCCGAACCAGCTCTTCCGGCATTCCCGGCCCGTTATCGCGAACCGTGAACACGATCGCTCCTTCCCTGGCGGCAGCGGCGACGCGCAGCATTCCTCGACCCTCGCGCTTCTGATTCACCCCGTGCTGAATCGCATTCTCGACCAGCGGCTGTAAAATCAGATTGATCGTAGAGTATCGAAGCGCCGACTCGTCAATCTCGTAAGTTACGTCGAAGCTGTAATCCTGCATCAATTGAATGACTTCCAGATAAGAACGAACATTGTCCAGCTCGTCGCGAACGGAAATGATATTGCTGCCGCGATTCAGCGCGGTCCGATAAAACCGCGACAGCGAAGTGACGGTATGGCTGATGTCGTACGCCTCCTTGCGAAGCGCCTTCCAGTTGATGAAGGAGAGCGCGTTGTACAGAAAATGCGGATTGATCTGCCACTGAAGCGCTTTCAACTCCGCCTCCTGCTGCTTGATTTTTCCGTTATACGATTCTTCGATCAGCGCGTTGATCCGCTCCAGCATGCTGCCGAACCGGTTGGTCAGCTCGCCGATCTCGTCGCGGTCCGCGCTGTGCACGTTCAGAGTCAGATTGCCCATCTCCACCTTCTTCATCATCACGTTCAGCGCTAGAATGCGCCGGATCATCGTGCGAGAGAACAGTGTAATGACCGCAAGCATAATCGCGATGCAGACGACGATCATCCCGACGGTTGCGCTGATAATCGATCCGGCCTCGACCGAAGCCCGGTCGGCCGGCACGAACCAGTAGATCGTCCAGTCGCTTTGCTTCAACGGCTTCCGGGAAAGAAACAGGCGCGTGTCGCCCAGCTTGACGGTCCCGTCCTTCTGCTTGAGCAACTCCTCCGCCGTGAAGTCGGCGAAGCGGGCCGCGAATTGGTTGGCGTAGACCAGCCGGCCCTGACCGTCGGCGATGACGACTCCGTTGTCGCGCTGCATTTCCGCCACGCTGAAGATCGTCTCGGCATTCAGGCTCATATAGACGACGTGGGTGTTATCGCTCCCCAGATTGCGGGGGAACTTCGCCGTCACGAACAACCCGTCGTCATAAAACCAGCGGTATTGGTTGGGAGCGGAATCGAGCGTCACCCGGTACCACTCCGCGTCGGCGACCCGTTCGGACGACAGCAGGAGCGTGTCGTATTCCGGCACGTCTCCTTGGGCGTAGAGCGTAATTTTCGCCACCGCGTTGTCGAGGTTCTTCATCATGTTGACATAGGGAGTCAAGTAGCCGTTCAAATCCCGCGACAGATTCACCAAGTCGAGGTAGTCGTTCTCGACGATCTTCTGGAACGTGACGTTGTAAATAATCGATCGAAGCGTGTGGCTGTACCTTTCGAGCGAGCTGTCGATGCTGCCCGTCACCGTCGCGACGTTCTTGTCTATGCCTTCAAGCGTCCGGTAATCCAGCATCTGCCGCGATTGGTTGTACGCATAGACGCCCAAAATCAGGATCGGAATAATGACGACGACCATGTACGAGAGAAACAGCTTGTTCTTGAACCGCATGCGGTTGAACAGTCCGGGCGAAGGCAGGTTCATAGGCTACGACTCCTCCCGGAATTGAGCGGGCGTTTTGCCGAAATGGCTTTTGAACAGCGAAATAAAATAGGGAACGTTGCCGTAGCCGACCTGCGGCGCTACGTCCACCACCTTGGCGTTGGTCGTCAGCAGCAGCTCCTTCGCTTTGTCCATTCGGTACAGCGTCATATATTTGTTTAAGCTGATGCCCTTCTGCTTCTTGAACAAGTAGCTCAAATAGCTCGGCGACAAATACACCCTCTCCGCCAGTCGCTCCAAAGACAGATCCTGATCGTATTCGCGCTCGATCCATTTCACGACCTCTTCGATCGCTTTCGAGGAGCCGTCCCCGAGCCGGGCGGCGCTTGCAGGCGAATGCTCTTCCAGGATCTCCCTCATGACCAAGCGCAGATCAGTGAGCCTCGTCGTCTTGTGTACGCTTTCTAGATGCTTGTTGAAGAGCTCGAAGTTTTTCCGCGCCGAGGCGTCGAACAACGCTTTCACGACTTCCATGCATACGTATTTGACGTAAATGGACGACAGACGATCGCTATTCTGCAATTGATCGAACAACTGCTCGAATCTCAAATAAGCGAAGTCGAAGCGCGTGCGCTCGATGTGCTGCTTCACCTCGTCCAGCATCCCCTGAACGCCGGCCGTCACCTCGTCCTCCGCCGTTCGATTCGTCTGCACGACCGTTCCTTGACCCCAGAAAAACTTTCCCTCCAGCATCGTCTCCATCGTCTGGTATTCGCGAATCAGTTGGTCGAGCGTCTCAACCGGACCGCTGACGACAACGGCGACGTCCTGTCCGTACTCGGTCAGCAGCCGCTCCGACAACGTTTGCGCGATGCGCACGAATTCGTCCGCGTTTTCTCCCGGCTGCGCCTCTGCAAACAGCAGCGCCTGGAATTCGTTGAGATGAAACCATTCGCGCCACCGCCCGACAACGCTGTCGAGCCGCTCCTCGAAATCCGGAGGAGTGCGGTCGAAGAATCGGCTTCTCGCATCCAGCATCAGCAGACGCAGATTGGGCTCGTAGCCGAAATCGGCCAGCCTCATGCCCGCATACTCGTCCGGCTGAAGCCTCCCGGAGAGCAGATCGGCCAGCAGCCGATGTTTCTCCATCCGCGATTCCCGGTTGTACGCCATCTCCATCCGTTCCAGCTGCGCCTTCTCTTGCCGCTCCTCTTCGCACTGCTGAATGGCCTGGGAGAGCACCTTCAGCGCGTCGGTCACCTGAATCGGCTTCAGCATGTAGCGAATGGCGCGCACGTCGATCGCCCGTTGGGCGTATTCGAACTCCCCGTAGGCGCTCATGAAAATAATTTTGACCGGCCAGCCCTCTTGCCTGATCCGATCCGCCAGCTCCAGTCCGTCCATGCCCGGCATCCTAATGTCCGACAGCACGATATCGACCGGATGACGCTCGAGATATTCCAGGGCGCTCTCGGCGCTGTCAGCCTCGGCCAGCTCCAATCCCAGCCCGAACTTGCCGACCAGAAACCGCACACCCTCTCTTTCAAACCTGTCGTCGTCCACCACGAGCATCCTCAACATGCCGCTTCCCCCTTCTGCTTGCCCGAATGTTCAACACCTTGTTCGACACGAGGATACCATCCTCCTGCTGTCAACACCTGGACTAAGAGTTCGCTGCCGTTCGGAACGCGCTTTTAAACGAATCGGTCATTACGGAGGCTGACGAACGATTAACCGTGCATCCGGTCCCCGAACAATACCGGTTCATGACGACGAGGCTGGTTACGCGCAAAGAGCAGTTCGGCAGCAAATCGTTCGCAGCATTCGCGAACTGCATTAAAGCGGCGGGTATTTGAGCGAACGAAGAGGGACATTACAGGTCACAAAATCGACCCGACCGCCGATTCAGGCGATTGGGTCGATTGGCTGTTTATTCTATATTAGAAGCCGATGTCGTCTCGAGCCGCCGCTTTTTCGGCTACGAAATCCGCCATTTCCTGCGCGCCTGCCGCCCTGTACTTGTCTTGGATGTCGCGCAGCATTTTCAGCGCTTCTTCGTCGGATTTGGCGAAGAGGGCTTTCCGGAACTCGGTGTCAAAATTCAACGAGTTGGTGGCATCCCGGTATTTGTCGTATTGCGGCCATTCCCTGGCAACGTAGTTGGCGCTGATCTTGTCGATCACCTTGATCGGCATTTTTTTCCAGAAGCTTTCCTCCAGCTTCCTCCACTCCGTCTTCTGGTCCTCCGGCTGAGGCCAGGTCACATCGGAGGAGAAGGCCCCAATGAATCTGCCGGGCAGGAAGTTAAGTCCTTCGTCGCGCTTCTCGTCCGGGTTATCGTCATACTTCTGCTTCACTTCGGGGAGCCAACGAGGCTGCCCGTTATCCAGCGTATACGTCTGGCCTTCGACGCCCCAGTAGGCGAGCAGACGGCCTTCTTCGCTATTTACATAATCGAGGTAACGCAGCGCCGCTTCGGGATCCTTGATTTTGGCGCTCAAGAAGATAACCGGGAATCCGCCGCGTCCTGGCGTAGCGACCTGCGTCGCGATTTCCCCGTTTTTGTTTTTCATCGGTCCCAGCAGTTCGTACTGCATTTCCGGGTTCGTCTTATAGAGCGTTTTGGACAGTTGATCCATCATCGGTTGGGCTCCGTACACGGCCATCTTGCCGGTAGCGAGCTTCTCATTCGCCGTCGTATCGGTGTTGCTGAAGGCTTCGGGATCGAACAAGCCGTTCGAGATCAGCTTTCTCATGAACAGCAGCCGGGGCTCCTGGTCTTCGCCAAGGGTCCAATGCGTTACCTTCCCTCCTTCCAGACGGAAGTCCGAAATATTGTAATCCGACCACCCCATCAGGTATCGGCCATAATCCCAACCGTTGTGCATGGTGCCGGCAGGGATGACCGACTTTCCGCCGATATCCTTGAAGTTGCCGTTCTTGATTTGGGTCAGCAGGTCGTACAGTTTATCTTGCGTATCGATATCCGCGGCATTCACGTTCAAAGCCTTCAGAATATCTCCCCGCGCATAGAGCCCGTAATTCCAGTTATGAATGCTCTCCAGCGTACCGTCCGGCGTCTCCACCGGAATAAAATACTGCTTGCCTTCGAACTCCGGGCTGTTCATCTCGAATTCGTAAAAGTCCTTGGACACGCCGGTCGTCAGCAGTCTCTTCACGTTGGGATATTTATCGAGATAAGGGGTCAAATCCAGAAGCTGCCCTTCCATTGCCGCTTTTTTGATGACTTGCCCTTCTCCGGAGGTCGTCGACCAGAAAGGAGCGTTGACGATATCCGGAACCGTGTCGGAAGCAAAAATCGTGTTCAGTTTTTCAACTTCGCTGGTTGTAATGGATTCCAGCTTCAACGTTACGCCGACTTTCTCCCTGATCTGCCGCGCAACGAGATTGTTCTCCTGATCTTGCGGGAATGCGCCGCCGCCTCCGTTCCAGGCGCTCAGGTAGGTCAACGTAACCGCCTTGGGCGCTTCCGATCCTTTTTGCTCCGAGCTTCCCGAGGGAGTCCCCGAACTGTTGCTTCCTCCGTTCCCGCTGCATGCGGCCACAGTCAGTACGAGCATTGGGACGGCAATCATCATGCTAAGCGAACTTTTCAACTTTGTGTTGCGCATTTGACAAGCCCCTTTCGTTTGCTCATTTTTTTATATAAAAGGCCATGCCTCTTATACCGTCGACTACTCCTTCAGCGAACCTACCAGCACGCCTTTAACGAAATATTTTTGCAGGAACGGATACACGCAGATGATCGGCGTCGTAATAATGATGACGAAGGTCATTCGAAGCGCTTCCGGGGTTACGCCGCGCAGCCCCATCTGGGACTCGCTCATGTTCTGAATGCTGGAGCCGCCGCTTGATCCCGTCATCGTCTGGAAGGAAGCTTCGCTGATCATCTTGTTCAGGAACGTGGCGGCAGGATAGAGGTCTTCGTTCTGAATGAAGAACTGTCCGGTAAACCAATCGTTCCAGACGCCTACCCCGACGAACAAGGCGATCGTGGCCAGAACCGGCATCGACAAGGGGAGAATGATTTTCGCGAATACCGACAGCTCGCTGGCTCCGTCGATTCGGGCCGATTCCGAAAGGCTTCCCGGAATTCCGTCGAAAAAGGTTTTCATGATAATCGCGTTGAAAAAGTTATACATCATCGGCAGAACGAGCACCCAGTACGTGTTGAGAATCTCCAGCTGCCGGAACAGGATAAAGGTCGGAATAAGCCCGCCGCTAAACAGAGTGGTGAAGAAAAAGAAGAAAACGATATACTTCCTTCCCGGCAAGCCTTTGCGCGAAAGCCCGTAGGCCAGCAGAGCCGTCAGCAGAACGGAACTTACGGTCACGATGAACGTTCTTGTAACCGAGATCATGAAGGAGTTCAAGATGAGCGGGTTGTTGAACGCCTTATTGTAGTTCTCGAGCGTAAAGACCCGCGGGAAAAAGTAGATGCCGCCCTTCATGGCGTCGTAGCCGTCGTTGAATGAAAGCGCAAGAAAATAGATAAAGGGATAAAGTGCCGTCAGGCTGAACAACGTCAGCACCGCATAATTAAGCGTCGAATAAGCTTTATCGGCTGCAGACATTTTTCTTACGCCCATACCCGCACCTCCTTGGTTCATGTGATAAAATTCGCCGGCTTACCATAGTGATACGTCGCTGACCTTTTTGGAGATCTTGTTGACAATCACAATCAGAACCAGCGAGATAGCCGACTTGAACAAGCCGATCGCCGTGGAGTAAGCGAATTGCCCCTGCTGGATGCCCGTTTTCAACACGTAGGTATCCAGTATCTCCGCGACGCTTATGGTTGCGGGCGTCTGCATGAGCCAGATTTGGTCGAACCCCGCGTTCAGGATGCCGCTAAGGGAGAAAATCAGCAGAATGCCGATCGTAGGCGTAAGGCAAGGCAGCGTAATTTTAAATAAGGTGCTCCAGCGGCCCGCTCCGTCCATTTCCGCCGCCTCGTACAAGTGCGGATCGATATTGGTCAAGGCAGCCAAATAAATGATCGATCCCCACCCGACGCCTTTCCAAATATCCGAAATAATGACCAGCGGATAAAATAACGACGTCATGCCCATAAAAAAGATCGGATCCAGCCCCATCTTTTCACGGATGTCGTTAACAAGTCCGACGTTGGGCGAAAGAATCTTCTGCATCAGCGTCACAACGACGACCCAGGATACGAAGTGCGGAAGATAGGATATCGTCTGGAAAATCCGCTTTATTTTATTGCGAAAGACGGCATTCAGCATTAAGGCAAGAATCAGCGGCGCCGGGAATCCGAACAGCAGCTTGAGCGCGCTGATGGACAGCGTATTGTAGAGCACCGAGTAAAAACTGGAATCGTTCAGAAACTGTTCGAAATACCGAAAGCCCGCCCAAGGGCTGCCTAGTATTCCCATGTTATATTTGAAATCTTTGAACGCGATCAAAATGCCGTACATCGGGTAGTAGCAAAATACGAGATACCAGACGATCGCGGGGAGCATGAATAAATAGATGTGTCTGAAACTCCATACCTTGGTCCAGGTTTTGTTCGTTCTCGTCGGCAAGACTCCCGCTCTCGCTTCTTTCACGATCATTGTTTCTCCCACCTCCTGCAAAATGCAGCCCCTCGAAGCGCTTTCAAATCCGGGGACTGTTATATGGAATCGTTTCCATAAAAGTGACACTATCCTCCGGTCGGTCTATCCGCAGAAGCCCGGATGGAACAGTGACGTCAGCTTCCCCAGTCTACTCGCACGTTCGCTTTGTTTTCGCTCCCGTGCCGGTATTCCAGAAGAACGCTTCGGGTCCCTGAGTCCCAATCCCACGCAATCGATTCCGTCCTCCCCTCGCATTCAAGCGCTGCGGAGACCGGCATGCGAGGACAATAGAACCTTGCCGTCGCGCGCAGGCTTGCAGGCCCTCTCGCAATGAACGTAAAGCCGTTAGCCTGCGAGTCCAGTTCCTCGATTCGGGACGAAGCGGAGATAACCGCCGCCTCGTCGGCCGCCGGGCGGCCAGCCTCCACGTCGAACAGCAGCGTCTGCTCGCCCGGCATCAGGCGCACCTCCCGCTTGACGGGCAATGACGGGTCGAACAAGTCGACGACCGGCCCGTCGATGACCAGTGGCTCATCGGCAACCGACTCCTCCATCACCGCCGCGATCACGTAAGGGCCTCGCTTGATCTTGAAATACGGCTTCGCACGCCAGCTGAGCGCCGAATCTCCGAGCGCCTCCATCGTCTGCCTGACCAACGAGCGCAGCGCTTCCGCTCCCGCCTCCGACGCGGCGCAATCGTCCGGACGAACGGCGAGATACCCGACCGCTCCTTTGCCCGCCTTGTAGATTCCGCCATCCGCCCCGCCAAGCTGCAGCTGCTCGAACAGATGCTCGCGAGGCGAGCCGTACGTCCGCGCCCTTCCGCCGGAGCCCTTGCTCTCATTCCACCATGCCCGAATCCGGTGATACGGATCGGAGTCGTCTCCGACATAGATCAGCGCTCCTCCTTCCCTCACCCACCCGGCCAAAGCGTAATGAAGGTCTGGATATTCCGGCTTCATATATTCGTAGCTGAGCAGAAGGACGCGATAATCCTCCAAATAGTGAGCGAAGCGACGCACGTTATCCAACTGTACCGGCCGAACGGGGATGCCGTGCTTCAGCAGAGGCAGCGCGAGTCCGTAGAACGGCGAGAAATCAAGCAGCTCCGTATCGCCTTCTTTCTTGAAGCCTTCCGGATCGGTGCCGTCGTACTTGCCTGCGTTGGCCGCCTCGGATTCCGGCTTCATGCGCTGGAACATCGCGGAATCGGCGATCAACACCCCGATCCCCTGCGCCGCGTCTTCCGTCTCGACCTCGTCCTGGGCCATGTTGCCGAGCGTATGCATCACGTGAAGCAGCGTTGTCGCGTAATCGGGCGGAATCGCCGCCTTCCCGATACCGTCCTCCGAAGGGTATTTCCCCTGAAAAATGCGGCGGGGCCACGGGGACACCTCGTAATGAGCAACTCCGGGATGAAGAAGCGAAGCGACGACCGTCTTGATGTAATTCTGCTTGTAATCCGACCAGGTGTAGTTCGGATTATCTTCGATCGGATCGTGGAGAAACCACATGCGGCGGTCGGTCCCCCTAACCAGCTCCTGCATGATGCCGTATTCGAGATAAGCCGTCTCGAAGGTTCGTTCCTTCCGTAAGCCTTGATACACGTTGGGCGTCCGCGACGTCCCCGTCCAGATCTGGGCGATGTACCCGTCGATCGACGGAAGCTCCAGCAGCCTGGATTCCGGGCTGACGATCCGCCACTGCGTGTAATTGATCAGGCTGTGGGTCGGAACGTAGAAGCGCAGCCGGCGACCGTACTTGAGCAATGCGTAATCCTTCATTTCCGCGCACAGCCGATCCAGAGCCCGCGTATATAAAAACGCTTTCAATTTCGAAGCGCGATACTGCGCGTCCGGCGATGCGTGCGGGGGAGACCAAGGCTCTCCGTAATACAGCAGCCACTCGCGCTTAAACGCCTCGGAGTAACCCCCGTTGACCCAAAATTCGGGCTCCTCCAGATGAATCGCCTCCACGCCCGCGTCTACCGCGATGCGGATGCGTTCGGCCAGAAAATCGGTAAAGCTCAGCGTAGGCACCATGTAAGGAATGACGACCGGCTTCTTCCCGTGTACAATCATCTCGCCGCTGCGGTCGGTCTGCGCCTCGTCCCAATGCGTCCGCCCATCCGTCTTGCCGTCCAGATAGTCGTTGTACGTCCCCCATGCGATGCCGGTCATCAGATGGACGATATATCCTTTGTCCCTCCACTGGCCGATTCGCTGCTCCATCGTGCCGTCGATGCCGTACACCATGACGAAGTCCGTCTGCAAATCGTAATCCGGGTGATAAGCACCCGATTCCTGGAACCCCGTCCGTTCTTCCGTTCGATTTCTCGCCATGCCGCCCAACCTCCCGCTTTGTCCGGATGTGAATCGAAGGTGTTGCTCTCTTTGTCAACGAATATAATATATATCTTTTATATATTCAATATGTTTTTACAAAATAATCAAAAAAAATAGGCAGGCGCCCCTCATCCGGAAAGGCTGCCTCCCATCGTCCGCCTTGCTATTCAATTTGTGACAACATTCCTCGCGCGCTTAACGCTGCCGGTTCGCTCCGGACGTCTGACGAATGACCAGACGCGGTTCGATCAGCGTTTTGTCGAAATGCTTCGCGTTCCGCTCCCCGCGGATAACCTCAAGCAGCTTGCCCGCCGCTTTGACGCCCATCTCTCTCTCGAACTGGTTGATATGGGTGAAAATGCTGAACTCCTCCACGATTGAAGTCGGGTCGTCGAAGCTCACGATCGACACGTCGCCCGGCACATCGAGTCCCGCTTGCCGCGCCATTTGGTAGATATGCACGCCCAGCCTGCCGTTCAAGGAGATATAGGCGGTCGCCATCCGGTTGCGGATATAGCGGAACAACGGATGGCCTTCCGATTCCTTCAAGCTCTCGGCCAGCGTAAAACCGGTAATCATATGGGCCGGGTTGATCAGCGCGCCCTTATCCTTCAGCGCCGCGATATATCCCTCGATCCTTTCCTGTACCGTGACGGTCAGCAGCGGGGAATCGGAGCAGATCGCGATCTCGCGGTGTCCGAGCTCCCAGAGATGGTCGATCGCGAGGCGAACGCCCTGCCGGCCGTCCGAGGCGATGAAGTGCGTCTCGACGCCCGGAAGATGCCTGTCCATCAGAACGAACGGGTAGCCTTCGAACTTCATGCTTAGAATTTCCTCGTTATAGTGCTCCTCGTCCACCGGGAAAATAAGCAGCCCTTCCGCCCCGAGCGCCTTCAACTCCTTGATGGCCGCCTTTTCCTTCTCCAGCTTGCCGCCGGACAGCACGATCATGCACCTGTAGCCTTCCGCCCCGAGCGTGCGCTGTATGCCCTCGATCAGCCGAATGGCGAAGTAATCGTCGATGGAAGGCATCACCAGGCCGATCAACCCCGTAAGCGCCCGCCCTTCAGCGGAGCCGCCCCGGCTCAGCGTGGCAGCGACGGACGACGGCGCGCCATTCCTCGACCCCTTGTCCGCTACGAAGCTCCCCTTCCCGGGCACGCGGGTAATGACCTGCTCGTTGGCCAATCCGGTCAAGGCGTTGGCCACCGTGATTTTACTGACCTGGAATCGCTCCATCAGCTCTTTCTCCGTAGGAATCCGGTCGCCGGTCTTCATTTCTTCCACGGCGATGATATCCCGGATATAGTCCTGTATTTGTTGATACAGCGGGACGCGCTCGTTCGTGCTCATCGTAATCACCAATCCCATAGCGGTATATGCAATATATATTATATTCCTTATTGGCAAAGAGCAACCAGAGATCCATCCTAAAGCCCGCAAGAACGGGTACTCCAGCCTATCCCGCGCCGTATTCAACGACCATTTTTCGCATAAAATCGACTTTCATCTCTATCGCAAAAGCAAGTTTCGTGTGGAATCGTTAGAACATTTGTCGAACATATTGAAAATTATAATTAAATATATTTAATATGTTTTAAGAAGTCAAATCTGAAAAGAAAGAGGAGTGAATGTGATGTCCCGAAAGTTGGCCGCTCCATGCATCGCCGTACTGTGCGCCCTTGTCTGCTCGTTCGGAACAGCCGCCGCTTCGGCCGGTCCCTCCGCGCCGCAAGCGGGCAAAATCGTCTGGCCCAAAGGGCAGGCGCTCCCGAGCTTCAAGCAGGCGAAGCATCTGGACGTCGCCGACGTTTACGACGCGCCCGGCGACGTCAAGCTGTTGATGAGCACGCTTCAAGGCATCGTCAATCGGAAGGAGCCGCGCATTTATTTGCTTGAAAATCAGGAGGAAGGCAGACTGGCCTGGCTGAACGACCTGTCCGTTCCTTACTGGCTTCACGACGACTACTGGGACGTGTTCGACGCTTACCGCAAGGAAATTAAAGGCGTCGTCGTCTACGATCCGGCGGTTCCGGATTCCGTCAACGTGGCGACCACGCTCGCGGGATTGGAGGACGCCGTCGTCGCCAGCCCCGAGCTGGCCGCCAAATTGACCGCGATGCCGTACGGCCTGAACGTGGTGAAGGACTTCCGGGGGATGTTCAAAGATCGCATGGACGCCTATACCTGGCAGTACGACAACCTCTGGAGCCGGACGACCCGGCGTATGCTGGTCGGGCTCAGCCCCGACACGGCGATCCGGATCGCGCCCGGCCTGCCCGCTTCCTTCGAGACGATCGCGGAGGAGAAGGAACAAATACGGGACGCGAGCAACCGTCAGACCTACTCTTTCGACTTGTCCGCCTTCCTCGGCAAAGAGGCCGTCTATGTCCGCTTCGACGACGCTATTCCCCAGGACGGCTGGGGCCCTGCCGTGCACCAAGTAACCGTCAAAGCGGACGGCAATCCGATCGCGCAATTTACCGCGGGCACCCCGGACGAAGAAGCTTATCTGCACGATCGGCAGAACTCGCAAGTCTCCGAAGGCCAGGGCGGGCATCGCTTCGCGGATAACGGTCGCTACTTCGTGTACAAATTCGCTCCTCCCGAGGGAACGGCGCGATTGACGGCCGAAGTGGATATGTGGAACCAGTACAAAGTATCCGCGGGCAACGTCGAGCCGCCTTCCGCCGAACGGAAGGAGCCGTACGGCTACCTGCGCGACTATGCCGTCGCCAATAAAGCGATGGTGTTCTGGCTGGAGTCGAACGTGCCGGAGCAGAAGGCGCTCTTCGAGCGGATCTTGTCCGACGTCGAGCCCGGCACTCCGTACCTCGGCTGGTTCAGTAACGACGTGGACGGCGAATTCAGCGGCGTCGAGATCGCTTCGCGCTACGGCGTCTACGTGCTAGCGGCCGACTGGTTCAGCAACCTGACCGTATTCTCCGGCACGAAACCTCGTGCGGCTCCTCCGGCCAAGCAGGCGAAGCAGAAGTTGGAGAATAAAATCTACGTCACCTATACGTTCAGCGAAGGAGACAACTTCCAGTACAATCAGCACAGAATGCGCGTGCTGTGGGACGATTCCGCGCGGGGCGAAGTCCCGATCAACTGGACGTCGAGCCCGCTGCTGCACGACGCCGCTCCGGCAATCCTGAACTATTACCGCGGCACCGCGACGGACAACGACCTGCTGATCGCCGGGCCTTCCGGCGCCGGATACTTCTATCCGAGCGCTTGGCCGGCCGATTCGTTCGCGGACTTCCTGAAGCGGACTTATCCCTACCTGAAGAAAACGGGAATGACGGTTCCTTACGTCTTGAACCGGATCGACAGCGACAACGTGCCGCTCGAACCGGAGATCGCGGAAGCGTACCGGAAGCATTACCATGCGCCGGGCCTGTTCTTGAGCTGGGAAGACCGGCACGGCGTAGAGCTCGCCAACGGCAGCCTGCCGGTCTCGACGATGCACGGCATCAGCACGGTGCAGGACGGGCAGGCCGTTCTCGCCGAAGCGAAGGCCGACTGGGACGGACGGTCCCCGCTGTTCGTCTCGCTGGGGCTGCTCGCTTGGAGCATGACGCCTTCGGACGTCGCCGCTCTCCAGGCGTCGCTCGGTCCCGAATACGAAGCCGTTCTCGCGGATCGCTACTTCTCTCTGATTCGCGAAGCGCATGGCCTTCCGCCCGTCCGCTGACGAAGCAAAGTAGGCCATCGGAAGAGCAAAGAGCCGACCGATAGAAAGCCGGAAACCCGGCAGCCTGTCGATCGGCTTTTCTCAATCGTCGACGGAGACCGTCTATCGTTTGGAGGCCCACACCGCCCTGCCGTCCGGGCGGTAAATGACGAGGTTCCCGTCATCCTGGACGACAAGGCTGCTTCCCGGATTGCCCGCGGTATTGGACGACCGGCCGCTTTGCATTTTTTCGCAAAGGTCCCGTTAACGGGCGTTCCGCATCACGTTCTCCAAGGACGAACGTCCAACGAGAAAGAGAGCGGCCTGTCGGGCCGCAGCAAATATTGCTCCAGCGTAGGCGCGTACCCGCAGCTGTGGTTGCCGAGCCCGCTCTGGGCGGCGTCAAGCTTGACGATCGTCTCCCCGAGTCTCGTCAGCAGGTGAACGTGGCTCGCGCGCGTTAAATCCTCGGCAGAGTAATGATGGGCGCTGAAGTCGAAATGGCGTCCGCCTGCCGACGCATAGCGAAGGCCGATGCCGGAAGCGTTCGTCACCGCAGCCCAACGGACGTCGGCTTTGTTGCCGTTCTCCTGCGGCTTGATATACGGTACGAACTGTTCCTGCACCGTCCCCCCGTAGAGGCCGAGCTTGCCGCTCTCCTTGCGGTCGGCGTAGCATTCGTGCGGCCCTCTGCCGAACCAGTCCATCCGTTCGAAGCCGGACGGCATCGTCAGTTCGAAGCCGAAACGGGGCAGAGGAGGCAGCCCTTCCCTCGGCTCGATGCGAGCTTCGAGCCGCAGTTCGCCGCCGGCGCTTACGACGGCTATCGTCCGGGCGCGAAACGCGACGCTTTCGCCTCTTGCCCCAATGATAGAGTCGACCTTCACGGTCAATTCGGATTCGGCCGGTCGGCTGAAGACGACGCCGCGAACATCGGCGACCAGCCGGTCGTAGCCGGCCTTGACCCATTCCTTGGCCAACCGCGCATCGTTGTCGACCGGAGCCCGCCAGAAGTTAAGCCTAGGTCCCGAAGCCAGCAGGGGAACGCCCTGGACGATCCAATCCGAGAGCTGTCCGGTACGTTTGCAGAACGACATCTCGTAATCGTCGCCGATGACGCGGACCTGCCGATCGTCTTCCGCGATGCGAACGGGCTTTCCTCCCCCGTTCCGCCTTTGTCCTCCCTCCGCGCGTGGAGATTCCATAAGCTCGAATCTCCGGCCCGGCTTCTCCCGAAGCTCCGTCCTTCGCTCCTGAGGAACAACGAACAAAGGCAAATCCGCCCAAGCGATTTCATGGCCGGCTTCCGCCCATAGCGCAGCTTCCCGCAGGACGAAACGGACATGTACCCAGATCTCTCTCGCTTCCGGGAACTCCCCGTTCCGAATTCCCGTTTGTGCGATTGTCTCTTCCGAGAAAAGCGAATCCGCCAACTGTTCGCGGAAACCCCGCCCAACCGGCAACATTCCTTCCGGAAGCGGAATACGCACCGTCTCCGTCTCTCCCGGCCCCGCGGACAGCGCGGGCAGTTCTCCGCCAGCCACCGTTTCTCCGTCCCGCTTCAGCTCCCACTCTCCCCGCAAATGGGCCAGCGTCAGGAAATCGTACCGGTTACGAATCGACCATTCGCCGGTTGCCGCGTTCCAAGACTCCGTCTCGACCGGTTCGAGAACCTTCTTGTACTCCAGCAGGGAAGCCTTCGGCGTGCCGTCGGGGAACAGCAGACCGTCGAGGCAGAAGCTGCCGCTGTGCGGCTCCTCCCCAAAGTCGCCTCCGTACAAATAATACGGCTCGCCGTCCTCGTTCCGCCGCCCGATCGCCAGGTCGGCCCACTCCCAGATCAAACCTCCCAGCAGCCGCGGATAACGGTACACGGCTTCCCAATATTCCCGCAGATTGCCGACGGAGTTGCCCATCGCATGACCGTATTCGACCATCAGGTAAGGACGGGCGTCCGGGTTGTTCGCCTCGGCGATCAGCATGTCCACCGACGGATACATCGTGCTGACGATATCGACGATCGGCGAGTCGTATGCCCGCTCGTAATGGATCGGCCGGGTCGGATCGGCCTCGCGCACCCAGGCGGCCATCGCATCGTGGTTCGGGCCGTAACCCGATTCGTTGCCGAGCGACCAGACGATGATCGACGGAAAATTACGGTCGCGCTCCACCATCCGCCTAGCCCGGTCGATATAGGCCTCCGTCCAGTCCGGGTGCTTGGACAGGAAGCTCTCCGCGGCCCCTTT
Organism: Cohnella sp.; assembly: GCF_041641335.1. Taxonomy (NCBI): domain Bacteria; kingdom Bacillati; phylum Bacillota; class Bacilli; order Caryophanales; family Paenibacillaceae; genus Cohnella; species Cohnella sp. The sequence goes on from NZ_JBEPYQ010000001.1 coordinate 107,244, forward strand.
GGCAAAGCCGGGCGTCTCCTGATTGACCCGCTCTCCGGTAAACGCGAAGCCGTGCGTTTCCAGATCCGCCTCGTCGATGACGTACAGTCCGCAACGGTCGCACAGCTCCAGAAAACGCGGATCGTTCGGATAGTGGGACAGACGCACCGTATTGATGTTGTGCCGTTTCATCAGCTCGACGTCGCGCTTCATCGCTTCCAAGGTCGTCGAGAAGCCTCGCCAGGGATCGAACTCGTTGCGATTCACGCCTTTGACGATAACCGGCCGGCCGTTGACGAGCAGCTTGCCTTCCGCCACCCGCACCCGGCGAAAACCCGTGAAAATCCGCTTTACCTCCGCCGCTCGGGCGTCCGGGTACGACAGCGTAAGCAGAAGCGTGTACAAATACGGCGTCTCCGCAGTCCATGGCCTCGGATCGGCCAGCGCCGCGTTAAACGTCACGATCCGCTCCTCCCCCGGCCGCGGATCTACCGCTTCGCAGCGATCCAGCACCGGCGCGCCCTCCGCATCGAGCAGTTCGATCCGAAGCCGGCAAATCTGCCGCTGCCCCTCCGTCAGATTGGCGACGGCCAGCGCCACCCGCAGCTCGGCGGGTCCGCCGCTCTCGTCCGCCTCCGCGACGACCTTCGCGTCCCGAATGCTGATCGGCGCCGAAGCCAGCAAATAAACGTCGCGGAATATCCCGCTCAACCGCCACTTGTCCTGGCTTTCGAGATAGCTTCCGTCCGACCATTGATACACTTTGACGGCCAGCGAATTGTCGCCGGGAACAAGCTTGTCCGTGACGTCGAATTCGGTTGTCATGTGGCTGCCCTGCCCGTATCCGACAAACCGTCCGTTCACCCAAACGTGAAAAGCGGAGTCGACGCCCTCGAATGCAAGGCGGACGTTGCGGCCACTCCACGCTTCGTCGATGCGAAACGTCGTCCGGTAGCAGCCCGTCGGATTGTCCCGCGGCACATTCGGCGGATCGACCGGAAACGGGTACGGACAGCTGCTGTAATGCGGCCGGCCGTATCCGTGCATTTGCCAGTTGCCCGGCACGGGCAGCTCCCTCCAATCCCTGTCCGGGTAATCCGGCGCCTCGAACCCTTGCGGAGCCAGCTCCGGCGCTTCGCAATAGCGAAATTTCCAGTTCCCGTTCAGCAGATGAAAAAAAGGAGACGCTTCACGCGCCTCCGATAGAGCCGATTCTCGGCTCGCATAAGGAATCAGATAGGCATGGGGCGGCTCCGTATTCCTCCCCAACACGCCGAGGTTCATCCAGTCCGGCATGCCCTCCATTTGTTCTTCCCGCATGGCGTTCCCCTCCGTCTTTTGTCCCTCGCAGCCGCCTGCTTCGCAAGCGACTCGTTTTTCTCGTCCGTCAGCGTCCCCGAAGCACCCGTTCGAAAAAGCGTTCTCCTCCGACCTGGCCGCCCTTGAGCACGAGTTCCAGGCCGTCCAGCGCCGCCTCGTTCGAGAACGCCCGGCAGAGCGGGGCTCCCGGCGCAAGCGCGGATACGCACTCCAGCGCGTAAATGCCGAGCTCCCGCGCGACGTACCCGGACGTATCCCCGCCGGCGATCAGCACGCGAGACAGCCCCGCTTCCTCGACCAGCGCCCGGGTGAGCGAGCCCAGCTCGGCCCCGAGCACCCGGCTGCTGTCCTCGGCCCGCAGGCCTTGGTTTTCCAGCGCCAAGCGCAGCTCCGCGATGCTCGGATCGGACGGTCCGGAAGCGGAGTACAGCACGACGCTCCGGCCGGCGAGCAGCGCCTCCCTGGCCTCCTGCAGCAGCCGACTCCTCGCCCCGCCCGCAAGCTCCGGGCGGATCAGCTCGTGCACCGGCACGCGAATGCCGGCGAAGCCGGCTTCCGTCGCCTCGGCGATCTGCTTCTCCGTGACCGGCGAACAGCTGCCGGAGACGACAAGCAGGCGTTCGACAGCGTCGACCGACGCCTCCCGAACTGACGCATCCGAAGAAACGCCGTTCTCCGACCCGTATCCGCCAAGCGCGTACTCGACGCCCGACGAGCCGATGACAAACAGCGGCTCGGGACGCTCCGCCGCCTCCTCCAGCATCAATCGGCCGACCGTCCGCAGCCGCTTCTCGTCGAACGCGTCGAACAGTACGATATCCGGCGCCTCGTCCCGCAGCAGCGCCTCTATCCGGGAACGGACTTCCCCGATCTCGCCGTCGAGCGCCAGGATGTCCATCAACACCGCTCGCAGCGACGTCTGCTTGGATAAGTGCACAAGCAGATCCGCCTCGTCCATCGGCGTTACCGGATGACGCGACATCGTCGGATGGCGGTCAAGCCGGCGCACCTTGTCCCCCGCCGTCGCGAAATGCTGGCCGAACAACGTATACCGGCCCAAATACGGCACGCCTACGAGCAGCGGAACATAGCGCCGCCCGCCGAACACCTGCCGGCCGATCTCCGCCGCTTTGCCGATGCTGCCGGTGTCCGGAGAGGAATCGAACGTCGAGCAGATTTTGTAATGCACGATCGGCGCTCCAGCGCCCTTCAGCGTTTCGAAGATCGGCCGCAATTCGCGCTCCATCTCGTCCGGGGACATCGACCGGCCGACGCCGGCTACGCCGAAGGCGTCCGCCCAAGCGAACCGGCCGTCCAGCTGCTCAGCCGTCGGCGGCTCCAGAAACAGCACCGGCTTCATGCCGGAGCGAAACAACGCCTCCAGCACGTCCGTCGACCCGGTAAAGTCGTCGCCGTAATAACAGATCTGCCGCCCCTTTCCGGCAGCCTCACGCCCCGCATCGTTCGCATTCATCCCGCGATCAGCCCTTCCCGTATTTGTCGATGGCCCGCTGCAGGAACGGATGCTCAAGCGCATAACGATCCAGCGGGATGCCTTGGACCGCTGCCTCCCAGCCGAGCTTCATGCTCTCGAAGCCCGCCGCGGGTCCGTCCGGATGCGCCAGCATGCCGCCGCCCGCCAGATGCATGACGTCGACGCTGCCGGTCGCCTCGTAGGTGGCCGGAGCCGTTCCCGCCCACTGGGCCGAAGACACGACAGGCATCGCCTCGTAACCTCCGAACAGCGGAGTTGTGCACGCCTTGATCGAGCGGAGCACCGACTCGTTGCTCTCGTAAAACTTGCTGTTCAGTCCGTTGACGTGCAGCTGATCCGCTCCGGCCAGCCGGCAAAGCTTCTGGTAAGCGGCAAACTCGAAGCCGAGCAGCGGCGCCCGCGTCAGCATGCCCCATTGGTTGCGGTGGCCGTGAATCGGCACCTCGCTGTAGCCGTTCAAATAAGCCAGGCCGGCCAGGCCGACGCTTAATATGCTGACCATCACGCACGTTCCGCCGGCCTGGACGACCAGATCATGATTGGCTTTCAGTTCGTCGATGTCCCCGGTGATGTTGAACGCGTACATAAGCTTGCGCCCGGTGACGTCCGCCGCGCGCTCCACCGCCTCCATCACCGTCTTGACCTTCAGCTCCAACGGAAAATACGGCGGATCGGCGTTCAGCTCGTCATCCTTGATAAAATCCATGCCGGCCAGCGCCAGCTCGTACACCAGCTTGCCGAGCTCCTCCGGCGACAGCCCGACGCTCGGCTTCACGATCGTGCCGAGAATCGGACGCCCGTAGACGCCCGTCAGTCTCCGCGTGCCTTCGATGCCGAATTTCGGCCCCGGATACCGCTTCGCAAAAGAATCCGGCAGCTCCAGATCGACGAGCCGAAGGCCCGACAGCTCCCGCAGCTCGTATAGATTGCCCGCCACCGCCGACATCAGGTTCGGAATCGACGGGCCGAAGTTATGCAGCGGGAACGACACCGTCACATAACCTCTCCGATATTTGCCGTCGTGCCTATGCGGCGGCTTCGCGCCTGGCAGGGAAGGAGCGTCCGCCTCCTCCAGCGGCTCGATCGCCTCCACTCTGGCGGCATGCCGCTCCTTAAGCGCATCCGTCTCTCCGGGCACCGCCGTGAACGTTCCCGTCGACTGCTCCCCCGCGATAATCTGCGCCGCCTTCTCCAGCGAATACGGCGTTTCCGCCAAATAGACCGCCTTGACGCGTTCTTCGCTCATTTTCCGTTCCCCCTAAATCCTCCCGCGATTTCGACTCCCGTGCCGTCTCTCAGCATACCGGCGGCAGATCGCCGCTTTCGCCGAAGACCGGCTTTCCGACCGGCTCCCCCCGGCTCAGCTTCTCCAGCGTCATCTTCACCTGCTCGACGCCGAGGCGCGGGCTGGACAGCACCGGCTTGCCCGTCTCCGCGGCCAATGCCTTCTCCATCCGAGCCATCGAGCCTTGGGCCAGCACGATCGCGTCCGCGTCCCGCGCGACGCGAAGCGCGGTCTCGAGCAGAATCCGATCATGCTCCTCCGGCTTGCCGCCGGTCAGCGCCTCGAATGCCCCTTCAGCCAGTCCGTTGACGAGCTTGACTTCGCGTCCCAGCTCGGCCGCTTTCTTCTCGATTAGGCGCATCGTCGGTTTCAGCGTCGACGGCAGCGTGGCCAGGACGGCGACGCGGTCGTAAGCCGCGGCCGCCTTCGCGGCCATCGCGTCGTCGATCTTGACGATCGGGACGCCGATCAGCTTGCGCGCCTCGTCGGCGACTTCGCCGACCGACGAGCACGTATTCAGAATGACGTCGGCTCCGATCTCCTCGCCGTTATGGAAATACTGCACGAGCCTGCGAGCGACTCCCGGCGGGATATGTCCCGCCTTGACGACGTCCCCGATGAGGGAATCGTCAATGAGGTTGACGAGCCTCACATCCGGAAGCACTTCCCGGAAGACGGCCTTCAGCGGATCGGCCAGCCCTTGGCCGGTATATACGGCAACGACGGTTTTCATCGTCTGAATCCTCCTTTATAAACCTCTGCTCAGGACAGCGTTCCGCCCCTTACCATACGATCTCGTTGTCCAGCCGCCGATAGTCGCCCTCGCGTATCGGAGCGGCATCGTACACCTTGCGCCCGCTGTAGAACGGATGGTAGCGTCCCTCCGGCGAGATGCCGACGACGTCGTCGCCGCGCCACTGGGTCAGGAACGTCTGGCCGATCGCCGTCTCTACGGTCGTGCGGGTATCCAGCGGGAACGTCACCGTAATCGTCTCCCCTTCGGAAGCTTCGCCCAGCAGCAGGAAGTGTTCGTTGATCCAGCTGCTCGGGTCCATGCCGCGCCCCTCCGAGACGTTGCCGCCGCGTTCGCGAACGATGTTGACCTTCGTGTAGCCGGCCCACTCCGGAATGCGGATTCGCAGCTCGGCAATGTCCTTGTGCACGTGCAGCACGACTTTTCCTTCATGCGGCAAATAGCTGTCGACGTCGAGCCAGACGGAGCCGCGGTTCAGCAGGAAGTTCACGCTCACGTTGCCGCCGCGCTCGGTAATCGTATTGCTCCAGCCCATGTACAGGCCGCGGGTGCCGGAGCCGAGGCAGCAGATTTGCAGGTCGTTCGTGTGGCCGCGGCCGTGGTTAACGTCGCAGCAGAAGTCGTTCGGGGCGGAGTAGCCGGCGAACGCGCCCCGGGTGCGCTTGGCGACGTCGGTATAGCTGATATGGCCCGGCACGTTGCCCGACTTGTCGTCCGTCTCCTTCACCCAATCGAGGTCGAGCAGCTGCGACTCCGTCAAATGATTGCGCAGGAACCGTTCCACCGTTCCCCAATATTTCGTGTAGCCGTTCTTCGCCAGCGTAATTCCGGTCGCGATCAGATCGACGAGCGAGCAAGTTTCGTGCTCGTACGCCTGCTCCTTCAGATCGCCCGGCGTCCACCCGAACGCGGTACACTTGGTCAGCGCCCACGCGTAGCTCTTCTCGACCCAGGCGATCAGCTTGGCGTCGGCCGTGAACTCGCCGAAACGCGCGATCGCGTCGAGCGTGCCGAGGCGGGTATGGAAGTGGCCGCTGCGGTACGCCAGCGCGTCGTTAAAGCTGCCGTCCGCGTTAAATACGCCGCTTCGCTCGACGATTAGCGCCGTGAAGAACCGGCACAGCTCGAAGGCGTCCTTGCTGCCCGTCACCTCGTGATATTTGAGCAGCGGCATGATGAGCCGTCCGCAGAACGCGGCCGGATCGGGGGCAAGCCGGAGCAGCGCGGCGTTGCGCGACGGCCAGCCGCCCTCCTTGTATTCGGAAGCCGGATAGTACCACACCTCCCGCTCCTTGATCGCAATCCGCTTCAGCGCGGCCACATGGCGGTCGGCCGCCTCCTTGACCTTCGGATCGCCGCTCGTCATATACCAAGTCGTAAGCGACAGAATGACGGCTCGCTGGTCGATCAGGTTCGCGTTCTGCTCCCAATCGAAATTCGGATTGTGCTGACGATAGCTAAGTCCGTCTTCCTTGAAGAACGTTAGCAGATTTTCGCGGTACTTGGCCTCGATCTCCTCGCCCAGCGTCTCTCCCGACATGTGTCGGGCCAAAATCATGCCGTCGATCATCCGTCCGTGCGACGAGCCGAAATCCCAGTCCCCGTGCGTCATGTTGGCCGGATCGGACATCAGGTTGGCGGCGAAAAAAGGATAGCCGTGAAAATCCGGATCGGACATGCCCGCCATCGCGTTCAGCGCGTGTCCGGCCCGTTCCTCCAGCATCAGCGTATCGGGAATCATTCGTTTTGCCATGTTCCATCTCTCCTCTTCCATGCTTGTCGTGCCTGTATCGTTTCGTTTACGTTTTACCCGTGACGAATTCGCTGCGGAATTCCCCGATCGTCTTGCCGGTCTTCTTCTTGAAAATCTGACTGAAATATCGATAGTCCTCGTACCCGACTTTCCGGGCGATCTCGTAGTTTTTATAAGTCGGAACCCGCATCAGCTCCATCGCCTTGCGGATGCGTATAACGGTCAAATAATCGACGAAGTTGTGGCCGGTCGTTTTCTTGAACAGCCGGCTCAAATAGTCGGGATTGACGAACCGGCTTTCCGCGATGTGCTGCAGCGACAGCGGCTGGTCGAAATGCGTCTCGATCAGCTTCAGAACCTCGCGGACGGTCCGCTCCCCCTGCGTCGCCCCTTGCCTCTCCGCCGCGGCCAGCGCGGCCGGAATGATCTCGTTCTCGAACAGCGCCCGCACGGAATTCGGATCGACTCTGCGCCGCAGCGCTTCCGTCAGCTCCAGCGGATGTTTCCCGCAGACGATCTCCAGGCTGGAATCGTTGGCGCGCAGCTGGCGCTCCAGCGCGTGGACGAGCAGGATCGCTCCCCGCTGCATCCGATCCACCGTCGCCGACTCTCCGCAGAGGGAAGCCATCAGCAGCTCGAATTCCCGCCCGGCTTCTTCCCGGCTGCCCATCTGCAGCGCAAGCAGAAACGCCTGCTCCCGCTTCTGCGGATAGGGCTCCGCCGCGGGCGCGCCTTCGCACGATCCCGCGAACAAGAGCGCTTCCTTCGCATGAAGCCTGCGTCCGGCGAGCGCGGCTTGCGCTTGAGCGTAAGCCTTCCGCAGGCAGTTCGCCTCCGCTGGCCCTTCCTCGCTGACGCCGATGCTGCGGCCGACGCCGTCCGTTCGCTTCCACTCGGCCTGGGCGGCGGCAAGCAGCCGGCGCAGCTCTCCCGGAGCCAGATTGCGCGCGGCGACGGCCCCGACCGTTTCCGGACCGCCGTCCGGAGCCGGCGACAGCGCCAGCTCCCACTCCCCGCCGAAATAAAACGTCCGTTCCCGAACGAGCTTCTCCCGCAAAGCGCGCAGCGTGTCCGCGTCTCCCCCGTCCTCCCCGTACCGGTCGGCCCGGGCGACGAAGCCGGCCGTCGACAAGCCCGCCCACGAAGCCGGCGCTTCCGCGCGCTCCAGCAGCAGGTCGCGGAACCAGCCGTCGTCCTGTCGGCTCTCCGCGGCCATCCTCCGCTGCTCCTCCCTCCGGTCAAGCTCCGCCACCGCCTTGTCCAGCACGTCGGCGAGCTCCTCCTTCTTGACCGGCTTAAGCAAATAATCGAAGGCGCGATGGCGAATCGCCTGCTTCGTATATTCGAAATCCGAATAGCCGCTGACGACGATCGTAAGCAGCTCCGGCAGCTCGGCGTCCAGCAGCGCCAGCAGCTCCTTGCCGTCCAGGCCTGGCATCCTCATGTCCAGGAAAAGCAGGTCCGGCTTCTGCTCCAGCGCCATTTCGTAAGCGTCCTGGCCGTCCGCCGCCTCGCCGGCCAGCAGGAGGCCGAGCCGCTCCCAAGGGATCGATTGGATGAGCCCGCGCCGGACCCATTTCTCGTCGTCGACCACCATCACTTTGCGCATGCCGGACCTCCTCCTTTTTCGCGGCCTTCCTGGGCCGGTTTTCTCCGCGTTGCCGCCGTCGCCCTAGCCTTTGACCGAACCGGCGGTCAAGCCGTCGATGATGTAGCGCTGCAGCAGCAAGTACACGAGCAGCACCGGCAGCACGACGATGACCATGAACGCGAACACGACGCCCCAGTTCGTGTTGTACAGCGATACGAAATTGAAAATTTGCAGCACGATCGTCCACTTGGTGCTGTCCGTCACCAGATAGAACGGCCCGAAGAAGTCGTTCCACACCGACACGATGACGACGATCGACACCGTTACCAGCACCGTGATCAGCAGCGGCAGAATAATCCGGAAGTACAGCCGGAAGAAGCCCGCTCCCTCGATCATCGCCGCCTCGTCCAGCTCGCGCGGAATCTGCTTCATGAAGCCGACCAGCAGGAACACCGAGAACGGCAGCAGCACGGCCGTGTAATACATGATCATGCTGAAATACGTTCCCTTGATGCCCAGAATGTCCATCAGCCGGATCGTGGGCACGATCGATACCGGCACGATCAGCCCGATAATGAACGTCAGGTACAGGCTCCGCATCAGCCGGTCGTCCCGGCGCTGGATGACGAAGGCGGCCATCGAGGCGAACAGGTTGACGCACAGCACGGTCAGCCCCGCGAGCAGGAAGCTGTTTTTGAACCCGCGCACAATATTCCCTTGCTCGAACACCTTCTCATAGTTGGCGAACAGCCATTCCGACGGCAGCCCCATGCCGAACAGCGCCGATTCCCGAATGCCCTTGAACGAGTTGACGAGTATCATATAGAACGGAACGAGAATGACGAGCGCTCCGAGCAGGACGACGAGATACAGCGCGAGTTGTTTGCCTCCCCGCCTCATCACATCTCCACCTCCCGCTTCTTAAGCGCCGCCAGCACCGGCAGGCCGACGAGAGTGACAAGCGCGAACAGCACCAGGTTGATCGCCGTCGAATAGCCCATTTCTCCCATGCTGAACGTGCTGCGGATATACGTGTAGAACACTTCGGTCGTGTAGCCCGGACCGCCGTCCGTCAGCACCATGACCATCTCGAACACCTTCATCGAGCCGATGAGCGACAGCAAAATGTTGACCGTCGTCGACGAGGCGATGAGCGGCAGGATGATATTTTTGAGGCGGTGCCAGTAGTTGGCTCCGTCGATCGCCGCGCTCTCCAGCAGATCCTTCGGAATGAACTGCAGCCCGGCGAGATAGATGACCATCGCAAAGCCAGAGACCTTCCACAGGTCCGTAATGATAATCGAGAACAACGCCCACTTCGGATCGTTGAGCCAGTCCTGGGCCATGAAGCCGAGACCGACGCCCTCCAGAAGTTTGTTGACGATGCCGTGTTCCGGATGGTAGATCGCTCGGAACACGTAGCCGATAATGATCGGAGCGATGACGTAAGGCATGAAGAACACCGTGCGAAAAAAGTTCCTCATCCGGATCGACTCGTTCATGACGAGCGCGAGCGCGAATCCGATGACGTTCTGCAGAACGGTAACGGCAGCCGCGAAAATCAATGTATTGCTGAGCGCCTTTCCCAGTCTAGGTTCCTGGAAAAGAGCCGCGTAATTGTCGAAGCCAATGAACTTGACCGAATCGGCGTTAATGTTCCAGTTCGTAAAGCTGTAATACACTCCGATCAGAGTCGGGGCGATAAAAAACAGCAGAAAAACGGCAACGGCGGGATAGGAAAAATAAAGCGGGTATTTGCGCCTTTCCATGTTCCCCTCCTCCTCCCAAGTTGGACGGGGCCGCTTCGCCGGTAAACCGCGGTCTTCCGGCGGAGACGGCCCCTTATCTATTTTTGTCTATGAGCGGGGCCGGCCCGGAATCAGAAGCCTTCCAGCAGCTTGGCCTTGCCGTCTTTCTGATAGTTGGCGCCGAATTCTTCGATCGCCTCGTCGATATCGCCTTTAAGGAAGAAGTTTTGCAGCGTCTTCGAGAAGTCCACGAACGAAGCGGTCAGACGGTTCTGGATGTTGACGCGGGACTTGCCGGCGTCGATGTACGCCTTGACGTCTTCCTGCACCGGATACAGCTCGCTTGTCGCACCTTCGAAAATCGGAATGCCCGGTTTGTTCGCGTAAAACAGATTGACGTTGTCCGGCTGCAGCATGAATTTCACCAGTTCGATCGCGGCGTCCCTGTTTTTCGCTTTTTCCGGCACCATCAGCTGGTTCGGAGGGGTGATCATGGCGATGCCCTGATCGGTCGCGGATGGGAACGGGAAGAACCCGAGGTTGTTCGTTACCCAGTCTTTGCCGAATTTCTGCTCCATCTGCGAGACGATGCCGTCCAGCATGAAGGCCATCGCCACTTTGCCGTCGCCCATCTCGTTCTGCATTTCGTCGTACGTGCCGGCCATGACGTTCTTCTGGTACAGGTCCAGCTCCTTCAATTCCTTCTGCTTCGCGAACAGATCTCTCAGCTCGGGAATGTCGGCGAACTTCAGCTCGTTGCGGTTCAGCTTGGCGACGCCTTCGTCGCCGATTGCCGGATCAACCTGCGTCACCCAGCCGGTGTAGTAGAACACTTGCGGAGGCCAAGCGTCTTTAACGCCTTCGTAGAACGGCGTGAAGCCGGCCGCCTTGATTTTCTTGGCGATCTCGACCAGGTCGGCGTAATTGGCCGGCACGTCCACGCCCGCTTGCTTGAACACTTCCTTGTTGTAGAACACGCCCATCATGCCGGTGGAGCCGTACGGAACGCCGAAGATTTTATCGTTTTCCACCTGGGCTTGCTTGATCGAATCGAATACGTTGTCCCAGATGCCGGACTCGCCGGACCATTCGTGCAGCGTCTCCGCGGCTCTCAGCTTGACGTACTGCTTCGTTCCCGGCTGCATGAGGAACAGGTCGGGAAAATCGCCGGTGGAGAAGCGCGTCTTGATCAGATTGTCGTAATCCCCGCCCGGCAGCGCCTGAAGCTCGACTTTGTTGCCGGTCTGCTGCTCGTAAGTCTCGAATACTTTGTTGAACGCCGTCGTATCCTCGGTGTTCGAGATGACGAACGTCAGCGTGACCGGATTGCTGTTTTTCGGGCTTTCGGACGCTCCGCCGGCGGAAGCCGAAGGAGAAGCGCCTTTGTCGTTTCCGTTGCCGCCGCCGCAAGCCGCGAGGGATGCGCCCAGCAGACCGATGGCCACCGCCGCGGATACCGCTTTCATCTTTTTCATATCGTTGGTGAACCTCCCTTAAAGTATGTTCCTTCTGGTTACGCTTTCATTATAAGGGAAGCGTTTTCTGTAACCCCATTCATAAAATCGACCCGTTTTGTTGAATAATCCGACTTCATCGTCCGGAAGGGTCCGGAAGCCCTCCCGCGTGTTCGTCGAAGGGCAGAGACAGCCTGATTCTCGTTCCGGCTCCCTTGCGGCTGTCCACCTCGAAGCCGAGCCTGTCCCCAAACTGGATGGCGTAGCGGGCGTAGACGTTGCGGACGCCGATGCCGCCCTCGGCGACGGATACGGCTTCCTCCCGGTGCAGCGACTGCTTCAGCTTCGTCCGCAGGTCGGCGAGCCGCTGCTCCGACATGCCGACGCCGTCGTCGGCCACGATCAGCGCGAAGCGCCCCTCCTCCTTCATCGCCGCGACTCTTATCGTTCCTTTGCCCCGCTTGCGCTCCAGACCGTGGAAGACCGCGTTTTCGACGAGCGGCTGCAGCGTCATTTTTAACACCGGGTAATTGTACAGGCTCTCGTCCACGTCCGCCTCGTAGGCGATTTTGTCGTCGAAGCGGATGCTTTGGATTTTCATGTACGCCTCGATCTGGTCCAGCTCCTCCTGCAGCGTGACGACCTCATCGCGGTTGCGCGTGTTGTAGCGGAACATATCGGCGAGCGCCTGGGCGATATCCCCGATCTCCGAAGCCCGGTGATAGTCGGCCATCGCCTTGATGATGTCGAGCGTGTTGTACAGGAAGTGCGGGTTGATCTGCGAATACAGCATCGCCAGCTCCACTTCCCGCAGCTTGATCTGGTTGACGTATTTGTTCTCGATCAGATTGCGCAGCTCGTCCTGCATCGCGTTGAAGTTGGCGGCGATCAGGCCGATCTCGTCGGCTCGCTTGATCTCGACCCGTTCGGAGAAATCCCCGCGCTTGATGCGGTTGACGTGCTTGTAGAGCGTCTGGATCGGCTGCGTAATCCGGCGGCCGAACAGGACGGAGATAATAAAGGTCAGCGCGAAGGCGACGACGGCCGTGGCGATGACGATCGTTTTGATGTTGTCGATCGGGCCCAGAATGTCCCGGCGCGGCGTGAAGATGGCCGCTTTCCAGCCGGTCGATTCGGAGACGATGTACGAGACGAACTGCTCCTCGTCCTCCCCTTCCGTCCAGAACTTGCCCTCGGGGCCGTCCAGCCGGTTCAGCAACCGCGACCCGGGAACGGGAGCGTCCGGCCGGGAATCGTAGACGAGACCGTTGTGCCCGTCCAGCACGAGAATCCGGCTGTCGGCGGACAGGTCGTCGCTGCGGCCGATCGCCCGGAACAGATCGTCTCCGTATTCGACGCGCACGACGATGAAGCGTTCCGGATTGGAGAAGTCGCGGATCAGGATCGACGAGGAATACGCCGTCGCGGCCGCGTCGGTCGTGCCGTCGCCCGAGCTGGGACCGTTGAAGAATACCTCTCCGTCCTTGGCCACCGTGCGCAGAAACCACTCGGAATTGCGAACCTGAACGGGTGTCCACGGTTTATAGTCATTGGAGGCGGCCAGCAATTCCCCGTTGCGATAATAGATTTGAAAGCGAATAAAGCCGCGGATCGGCGTGGCGTTGAAGCTCTTCAGATACAGGTTCTCCAGCTTCTGCCGGAACAGGAACTGGTTCTGCTCGCTCATCTCCGGGTAGGCGTTGATGCCGTCGATATACTCCTGGTCGTAGTACGGAGCGAGCAGCAAATTGCGCTTGCTGCGAAAATCGTTGTCCATGTTGTTGGCGATCTGCCGGACGATCTGCACGTTGGCCGACTCGACCCTGCCTTTGATCGTAGAGGAGGAAATGGTGAACGAAACGGTGCCGACGATGACAATGGACAGCAAAATAATGACGAAATAGCTGAAAAGCAGGACTGTGCGAATTCGGGAGAAAAAGTCGCGAACTTTGGCGACTGTCGGATTTCCTCCTGCTTTCATCTTCTTTTCTCCCCCTTCTGCGACGCCGCTCGTTCATGTTTTACAAATTATAAACCGATCGGAGCGGGATCACCAGTGCGTATTCCCCATCGCCCCGCGCGCGGGGTCGGGCATCCGGGGCATTGGGGGCATTGGGGGCATTGGGATCACCCGACTGAGTCGGCCTACAGCGGGCGATCGGTGGGGGTTCGGCGCTGCCCCCCTTCAATCTACCGGCCGGATCTCGTAGATCCGGTCTTGTCGCGCGGCAATCGTATGCTCGGAAGCGGCTTCCCCGGTAAGCGGCTCGCTGGTCTCGGCGCACAGCACCCGAACGGGGTGCCGATACGCGATGCGCAGCGGCTGATCCGCCGGCGAGGCAACGAGCGCCCGCTTCAGCCGGCCCCGCTCCCACTGCATGTCGACGGTAAATCCGCCGCGCGCCTTCAAACCGACGATCTCTCCCTCCGGCCAAGCATCGGGCAAGGCCGGCAGCAGATCAAGCCGGTCTTCGTGCGATTGCAGCAGCATTTCGAAAATGCCCGCCGCGGCGCCGAAGTTGCCGTCGATCTGGAACGGCGGATGCGCGACGAACAGGTTCGCGTACAAGCCGCCCCGGTGGAAATCCATGACGCCGTCGTCCTCGACTTCGACCAGCAGACGGCGCACGATGTCGAATGCGCGGTTGCCGTCGCGAAGGCGCGCCCACAAGGCGATCTTCCAGCCGATGCTCCAGCCCGTGCCGCCGTCTCCCCGCAGCTCCAGCGTTCGCCCTGCCGCCTCGTACAGATGGGCCTGCCGGTTCTCTCCCCATGCCGAACCGGGAAACAGATCATACAGATGAGACACGTGGCGGTGTTCTTCGTCCTCGTCCGCAAAATCGGAATACCATTCCTGAACTTGCCCGCGGCTGCCGATCTCCGTCTCGGGCAGCTTCTCCAGAACCTCTCGCAGCTCCGGCAAAAGCGGCTCTTCCAGCCCCAGCAACCCGGCCCCCTCGATGCAGAAACCCAGCAACTCGCGAATAAGGCTGATGTCCATCGCGGAAGAAACGGTAAGCGCCGGCGTTCTGCCGTCCGGCAGCCGGAAGCGGTGCTCCGGCGAAGTAGACGGATTGGTCATATACGCTCCGGCTCCGTTAGGCTGCACCCAATCAAGGCAGAACAGCGCCGCCTTCCTGAGCACCGGATACGCCTTATGCCGCAAGAACGATTCGTCCCTCGTGAACAAATAATGCTCCCATAGATGCCGGCACAACCATACGCCGCCCATCGGCCAATTCGCCCACAGCGGATTGCCGTCGCCGTAGTTGCCGGGAGGCGCGGACTGCCGCCACACATCCGAATTGTGATGCGCCGTCCAGCCTCTGCAGCCGTAATGAATGCGGGCCGTTTCCTCCCCGGTGACGGACAGATCCTCGACGAACCGGAGCAGCGGCTCATGGCATTCGCTCAGGTTGGCCGTTTCCGCCAGCCAGTAATTCATTTGCAAATTGATGTTCAGCGTATAGTTGCAGCTCCAGATCGGCCGAATATGCCGATTCCAAATCCCTTGCAAATTGGCCGGCTGCGTGCCCGGGCGCGAGGATGCGAGCAGCAGGTATCTGCCGTATTGTACGAGCAGCGCTACCAGCCCCGGGTCCTGCGCCCCGTGTTGCCGCAGCCGCTCGTCCGTCGCCCGCTCCTCTTCGGGCAGGCTGGAACCGAGGCGGAAGCGAACGCGCCGAAACCGCGGCCGATAATCTTCCTCATGCCGCCGTTTCAGCTCCGCGAACGGCCTCGCCGCCGCTTCCCGCAGCTGCCGCTCCGTCAGTCCGCCCGGAGGGTAAGCCTCGCGATCCGGCATTCGATCGAAGCCGGCAAAGCTCGTCCCCGCCGCAAAATAAAACACGACCTCCGTCGCCTGCTCGATATGGATGCCCGTATGGTCGACCCTCAGCCTTGCGCCGGCATCCGCGCGGCAGGCCAGCCGGCCCTCGAACGAGATCGTGCGGCTGTCCGTTTCCGCCTCGTACTTGACCGGCTCGGGATCGTGCACATAGTTCGGGCTTACCTCATACGGACAGTCTCCCCGTACCGCGAAGAAAGCCTCGTCCTCCCCGCCGTCCCGCCAGGCCGTCGTCGAGCGCAGCGGGCTGTCCAGCCACGCCTTCAAGGCGAGCTTGCCCGGCTGATTCACGGCAATACGGTACACCAGCGACTGATCGGGATGCGAAGCGAACAGCTCCCGCGTATAGCGGACGCCGCCGATCTCGTAGGAGACCGTCGCGCAGGCGTCCTCCAGATTCAGAGAACGCCGGTAGCCGTCGGCGAAATGGCCGTGATAGAAGCGAATATGCCAATCGCCCAGCGGCATGTAGGCCTGCGTATAAGGCCCCATCATGCCCGCCTTGCTGAGCCGCTCGGCCTCCTCGTAACGCTCCTCCAGCACGGCCCGCCGCACTTCGGGGAGAACCTGCAACGCCCGCGGATTGTTCCAGTCGCGCGGATAGCCCGACCACAGCGTATCCTCGTTCAGACTGACGCGCTCCTGCTCGATTCCGCCGAACACCATGCCGCCGAGCCGGCCGTTGCCGACCGGCAATGCTTCCGTCCACGCTTCGGCAGGCTTGTTATATCTCAACTCCATCCCGATAATGCCTCCCGTTCCCGTTCCTTCTACAGTCCGTACTCCGCGATCACCTCGGCCAGCTTGACCGGCTGTCCTCCGCGCTGAACGCTTCGGGTCATCGCTTCCATGAACGCCAGCGTATGAATGGCTTCCCGCGCGTCAGGCAGCGGCTCCTCGCCCCGGTCGAGACAGTCCGCGAAGTATTCGATATAGTTCTGATACTCTCCGGCATGGTGGCTCTTGTTCTCGAAGCGGAAATAGTAGGGCTCCTTATCGTCGAAAGTATGCACCTTCGGCTCTTCTCCGGCAAAATTCGTATAATAGGTCAGGTTCGAGTATTCCGCCCGAGTCGTCCCCTGCGTGCCGCGAAGGACGCAGCCGATCTGCGATTGGGCGTGCTGCCCGAGCGCAGGCAGCGCGTAATCCCCGGCCATCGAAGCGATCTGACCCGCTTCGTTGCGGGCGACGAAGCGCAGTGAATCCCAAGCCTCCAGACCGAACGCCTTCGTATTGGCGCTCGTCCGCGCGAAGCCGGACACCTCCGACACGTCGGGAAGATACCAGCGCACGAGATCGACCGCGTGAATCATGAAGCCGTGGAACCAGCTGAAGCCCTTCTGCCTGCTCCAGCCTTTGTCCAGAAACCAGCGACCGTCCGTAATGTAATGGGCCTCCACGACTGACAGCTCGCCGTGACGGCCGGCTTCGAAATCCCGGCGCTGATGAAGCATCGGCTCGAAATAACGCGTGCTCTGCCCGATAAACAGCTTGCGGTCCGTCCGCTTCATGAAGGCGAGCAGCTTCGCCGCGTCGTCCAGCGAAGGCAGCACCGGCTTCGTGCAGATCGCGTGCTTGCCGGCTTCGACGGCCTGCGTAATATGCTTGCCATGAAGCTGATCCGGCGTATAGATCGCGATGACGTCGATGTCGTCGTTGGCCAGCATCTCCTCGTAAGAGGTCGTCCAATGATGAAAATCGAATTCCTGCGCCCGCTGGCGGCACAACTCTTCATTCAAATCGCATACTTGCGCCAGCTCCCACCGCTCGCTTTGCAGCGCGGCCGACATGATGCTGCGGCCTTCTCCGAGGCCGATGACGCCCATCCGGTATTTTTTATTCATGGTGATCTCCTCTCCCTGTTCGCGCTAGTTTTTCAAAAACAGCTCGATGACCGGAATCGCCGCCTTCGGCTGCTTGACCGGAAGCTGCAGCGTCAGCATATTGGCCGGACGACCTTCGTCGAACGCGCCCGCCTCCATTGTCAGCTTCTTCTCGCCTTCCACCATGCGGATTTCCGAAGCGTCGTCCAGCAGTTGCGCGTACTCGACCCGACCCGAAAAATTCGGCAGATGAATCTGCTTGAAGGGCCATGCGAACAGATGCAGATACAGCCGATTCGTCTTCGGATTGTACGTGAACCGGCAATCCTCCGGGCAGGCCGGCAGCTCAGAAGGAGCAGCGGTGCAGCCGTGAACGGAGCGCGCATGCTTTCTCATCCAGACTCCTATCTCTTCCAGCCGTTCGACCGCCCGTTCGTCCAGCTCGCCGCGCGCATTGGGACCGACGTTCAGCAGGAAATTGCCGCCCTTGCTCACCGTATCGATCAGCATGCGGAGAATTTGCTCCGTGCTCTTCCAGGATTCCTCGTCCCGGTAATACCCCCAAGAGCCGCTGAACGTATGGCAGGCTTCCCACAGCACCGGCTTGCCGTCGACCTTGATCCGCTCCCGCGGCTGATACTGCTCCGGCGTCGTAATGTCGCCCGGCACGCCGAGCCGATCGTTAATCAGCGTATTCGGCTGCAGCGAACGCACCATTTCTACATATCGCTCGCTCTGCCACTCTTCTTTCCCTTTTCCCGGGAAACCCTCCTCGGACGGAATGGAGAAATCCAGGAACAGCACGTCGATGTCCCCGTACTCCGTCAGCAGTTCCCTCGTCTGGCCGTGCATGTAGTTCACATAGTTCTGCCAGTTCCGTTGCGCGTCACGCGCCGCGTATTCCTTGACATAGCGCATCGGATGCTTGACGTCCACCGTATAGTCGGGATGATGCCAATCCAGCAGCGAATAGTACAGCCCGGTGCGAATGCCCTCCGCGCGGAACGCCTCCAGCATCGGACGCAGCAAATCCTTGCCGCAGGGCGTATTGGTCGCCTTGTAATCGGTCAGCTTGGAGTCCCACAGGCAGAAGCCCTCGTGATGCTTGGTCGTCACCACCATATATTTCATCCCGGCTTCGCCCGCCAGCTTGGCCCATTTCGCCGGATCGTACAGATCGGGGTCGAAATGCCGGAAATATTTCTCATACTCCTCGTTGCTCAGAAATTCTCGGGACCGCATCCATTCGTGGCGCGCTCCCAGAGCGTACAGCCCCCAGTGAATGTACAGCCCGAACCGCGCCTCCGTGAACCACTCGCTGCGCGGATCGTGCGCCGCCGAGACGGCCTGCCGGGCCGCTGCCGCGCCCGCTTGGGCGTTGTCGTTAGCCATCATGGTCTCTCCTCTTCTCTCTGTCTATGAACCCGGATAGAATCGTCTTCGCGCTGCGTTTCCTGTTGCGATAGCAGCTTGCTCACCTTCTTTACCCTTTGACCGAGCCGGCCGTCATGCCGGAAATAATGAATTTCTGGCCAAGCAAATAAATGACGATGACCGGAAGCGTCGTGAGCACGATATCCGCCGACACGAGGTTCCAGTTGACCTGGAAGCGCCCGAAGAAATTGTACACGGCCAGCGTCATCGGCCATTTGTCCGAGTTGTTCAGAAAGTACAGCGGATGAATAAAGTCGCTCCACGAGCCCATGAAGTTCAGGATCGCCACCGTCACCAGCACCGGCGTCAGCAGCGGAATGACGACCGAGAGGAACAGCCGGATCGGCGAGCAGCCGTCGACGATGCCCGCTTCGTCCAGCTCGCGGGGAACGCTGCCGACGAAGCCGTAGATCAGAAACACGCTGAACGGAATGCTGGACGCCGCCAGCATTAGAATGATTCCGGTCTGCGTATTGACCAGATGCGTCCATTGCATCACCTTCATCAAGGTGACGAAGTTGGTCGGCATCGCGATTCCCATGATCAGATAGAAGTACATCGCCTTATTCAACCGGGTCCGGTTGCGAGAGAAGACGTAGGCGGCCAGCGAAGCGAGAAGAATGCTTCCGATCGTCGCGCCGGTCGCGTACAGCAGGCTGTTGAAGAACGATTGGATCAGCTTTCCTTCCTCGATAACGATCGTGTAGTTCGACCACTGGAAAGACTTCGGCAGCGACATGTTCATTCCGTTCGCTTCGGCTTTCGTCTTCAAGGAGTTGACGGCGACGAGCAGCAGCGGAATAAACATCGTCGCGCTCAGTATCCAGGCCAATGCGTTGCGCAACGTCGGCAGCAGAACCCTGTTCATCATCGTTCGTCCCCCTCCCTCGACATCAGCCGTACGACAAAGTAGCCGAGCAACGTCATCACGACGAACAGGACGGAAGACAGCGCCGTGCCCATGCCGTAATTACCCGTGGAAAACTCTTTGAAAATCGCCGTATACATGACGTCCGTCGCGTATCCCGGACCGCCGTTCGTCAATACGTACACCGCTTCGAACACCTTGAGGCCGTGCAGCAGGTTCAGCACCGTCGTGACCACGAGCGCCGGCACGATAAGAGGAATCGTAATGCGCGTCAGCTTCTGCCAGAAGTTTGCGCCGTCGATCGCAGCGGCCTCGTAATAGGTTTTGTCGATTGATTGCAAGCCGGCCAGCAAAATGATCATGATGTAGCCGACGCCCTTCCAGATGTCCACGGCGATGATCGACTTGAAGGCCCAGTTCAGGTCGGTCAGCCATTTCTGCGCCATAAAATCGAGCCCGATCGCCCGCAGCGATTCGTTCAGCAGCCCGCTGGCGGGATTCAGAATCGACTTGAAGATCAAACCGACGACGAGCATCGGGACGATGGAGGGCATGAACAGCATGACGCGGTGAAGCCCCTTCGCCCGGACGCCGTCATTCAGCATAATCGCGAAGAGCAAGCCAAGCGCCGTCTTGAGCACGACCGTGCTGACCGTGAACACGAGCGTATTTTCGATGTAGCTGAGATACTTCGCTTCTCCGGAGAAGATTTTCGCCAGATTGTCGAAGCCGATGAAACGAATCTCGTCCGAGTAGCTGTTCCAGTCGGTGAACGAGTAGTAAATGCCCATAAGGCCCGGCACGACGAAAAATATCGAATAGACGATCAAGGTAGCAATGCCGAAATAAAACGGATAGATAGCGCGATTCATCGCAATTTCCCTCATTTCCCCTTAGAATGAAATTGGCAACGGCCGTTTGCGCGACCATTGCCAACCCCGATTCCCGCCGGACAGGCGACTTATTTCCAGTTCGGATCCTGCGCCACCTTGGCCATCTCCGCGCGACGCTGGTCGATGCTTCTGAGCACGTCGACCGGCTGAATGACGCCCGACAGCATCGCGACGATATCCTTGCCGATGTCCATCCATTGCGGGTTCACATAGTTGACGTAGTTCTGAATGTCCGTTCCGCGCTCCTGGTAGCTGTCGAACAGCTTCTGCTGCTCGGCGGTATATTTGTTCTTCAGGTCCGGGAAATTCAGATTGGAAATCGTCGGATCGTTGTCCAGCATGAATTGCAGATTTTCCTGCTTCGTCAGGAAGTTGAAGTACTGCTTCGCTTCCTCGATGTACTTCGAGCCGGAATAGATGAATTTGCTCGGTCCGCCCGGATTGATATAGTAGATTTGATTATCCGTCAGCGGAATCGGGAAGAAGCCGATGTCCTCGATTTCAAATTCCTCGTATTCCTCCGCGATCTCCGTCGCGACGCTCTGCGCCACCAGGCTCATGCCGAATTCGCCGCTGCCCAGCTTGGCTACCGTGTCGGAGCCGGTATCGGAAAGCGTGTTGTCCCCGAAGAAGTCCAGATCGTACATTTCCTTTAGCTGCGTCAAGGAATCCAGCATGACCTGGCTGTCGACGAATTTCTTCTTGTTCTGGTTCAAATCGTCGTACAGATTCGGCTCGAGTTTATCGTAGTTCGGTCCGATTTCGGAAAACCACATGACATGATGCCAGCCGTCGGCAATCGGCTCGTAGATCGGCGTCACCCCGGCTTGCTGAATTTTCAGCGCCGCGTTTTTGAACTCCTCGTACGTTTTTGGAATTTCCAGATTCAGCTCGTTGAACAGCTTTTTGTTGTACCCGATGACGAAGCTGCTGTAGGTGTCCCAAATCGTAAGCGCATACACTTTGCCGTTGACGGTTAGCTGCTCGACGGACAACGGATCTTCGCGCTTCACCCATTCTTGATCGCTCAGATCGACGGCGTTTTTCTCGACGTTGTAGTTCATCGTGATTTCGCTATAGCCGCTCTGTCCTCCGAAAATGTCCGGACCCTCCCCCGCGTTCAACTTCGTTTTCAGCACGTTGAAATACTGGTCCGCTGGAACGATCTGAAAGTCGATTTTAATGCCCGTTTCCTCTTCGAACTTTTTCGCCAGCTCCATTTCTGAATCTTTGATCCAGCCCTGGCTCGCCATGTAGGTCAGCGTCACGTTCTTTTTGCTGCCGCCCTGCTCGGAAGATCCGCCCGCTCCGGCAGACGGAGATGCGCTTCCGCCGTTGGCATCCTTGCCGTTGTTGCCGCCGCATCCGGCCAGCACGACCGTCATCGCGACGAATACGGAAAGCAAGGTCATCGTCCATTTTTTCATTCGAATAGTCCCCCTCTGTTCGTTAACGGCTAGTTCATCCATGGATGATACTTTAAGTATAGTGAGCTGATTTTTTTCCTCCATAGAATAATCGGTCCTAAACTTGTCTAAATTTAACCGCTTACATTCGAAAGATGTTGAGGTATAATTTAACTACGTTTAGTTCAGTTTAGCATCAAGGAGTACGAGAGCATGTTCAAAAGTATGAAAACGGCTTTGTTCCTGACGTATTCCTCCATTATCCTGATCGTGTTCGCGACGTTCGTTCTCTTCTTCTACTCCTGGTCGACCCATCAACTGAGGGGACAGGCCATGAGCACGCTGGAAAGCTTCGGCGTCTCGATCCGCGACCAGCTCGTTGAGCAGATCGAGCAGCTTAATCGGGTGTCCCTGAATGTCATGTACTCCAATCTGGTTAAAGAGCGCTTCGCCAGTTACATGTCCGAAGTCAGTGGGCCGGACGGCAACGAGACAGTCCAAGCGACCCCGGCGACCGATACCGGCGCGAATTCCGCCGTACAGCAGCAGCGCAATCGGCAGAACGACGACGCCAAGGTGCTGACGGACGCGCTGACCGCCATTATCGGGCCTTCCAGGCTGGTCGAGCAAATTTACCTGTATTCTTTTAACGGCCGTTATTACGGAACCGGCTTCGACAACCGGGAACAAGCCTACAACCCGGAGGACAAGCCGTTTATCGAGCAATTGCTGCATCGGCAGCCCGGCAAGTTCGTCTCCAATCCGAACCTGGATTTGCAGCTGTCCAAGTATTATTCTTCCGCGGTCGGAAAGTACTCCATCTCGCTCTACCGGCTGCTGTACGACGAATACAACGTGCCGATCGGGGCCATCGAAGTGAAGCAGTACGCGCACCGCATTTTTGCAAGCGCTGCCGATTTCGAAAGCAACAATCCGTACAACGGCCATATTTACGTGCTTAACCGGGACGGCGGGGTCATCTACCCGTTCGAGCACGACGGCAAGCGGAACGAAGCGTTCCGCAGTCTGGTCGCCCCTATGGACAAGAGCGCGGACTTGTACAGCAGCTTTCCTTTCACCGATCCCGTTACCGGGGAGAAGCAGCTGTTGTCGCTGCACTATTCGTCCTCGACCGGCTGGACTACGGTTCTGACGACCTCGGAAAGCGACTTGTTCCGGCCGCTCAGGCAATTTACGTTCCTGTTGTTCGGAACCGCTTTCGTGCTGCTTGCGCTCGGCATCGGCCTCAGCTTCTATGCGGCCAACAAGATTACGTTTCCGATCTACCGGATTCGGCGCGCGGTGCGCAACTTCTC
This sequence comes from Cohnella sp., assembly GCF_041641335.1. Taxonomy (NCBI): domain Bacteria; kingdom Bacillati; phylum Bacillota; class Bacilli; order Caryophanales; family Paenibacillaceae; genus Cohnella; species Cohnella sp. The sequence continues at coordinate 130,210 of NZ_JBEPYQ010000001.1, forward strand.
GTTCGAGCATATCGGGTCCAACATTATCGCGCAGCAGAAAATGAAAAGCGGTTTCATCGAGTTGGACGAGCTGCACGACGCGTTCCAGAGCATGAGCGAACGGTTGAAGCAGTCGCTGGACCACCTGCTGCTGGCCGAGGCGCAGAGCCTGCAAGCGCAGCTTAACGCCCTTCAGTCCCAGATGAATCCGCACTTTCTGTACAATACGCTGGCCAATCTTCAGGAAATGGCCGAACAGCGGATGAACGAACAACTGATCGCGACGATCGAGCATATGTCAGACTTCCTGCGGTACATTACCTCCAAGGAGCGGCAGGTGCCGCTGCGGGACGAGCTGACGAACACAATCAATTATTTGGAAATCAATAAGATCCGCTTCGGCGAGCGGCTGACCTACCGCGTTGATGTGCCGGAGGAACTGCTGGCGCAGATGGCGCCCACGCTTGCCGTGCAGCCGCTGGTCGAAAACAGCATTAAATTCGGCACTTCCCACGCTCCGCCCTGGCGGATCGACATTATTGGCGCCTTGGACGACACCAGCTGGCAAATCGAAGTGAGGGACTATGGCGGCGGCTTCGAGCCGGACAAGCTGGCCCAGCTTCACGACAAGATGGCCCTGCTGGAGAGGGAAAGCAGCCTCCCGACGCTGGAGCTGAACGGCATGGGTCTGCTTAACATTTATTTAAGATTGAATCTGATTTACGGCGAGCGTAAAATTTTCGAAGTTCGCAACCTTCCGGAGGGCGGCGCGTCGGTGCGCATCGGAGGGCTGCTGCACAAGGAGTGATTCGGCATGCGTGACATTCAATATTCGACGGTGATCGCCGAGGACGAGGATCTGATCCGCAGCGGCCTGATCCGCAAAATCGAGCAAAGCCGGCAAAGCTTCGCGGTCATCGGAGAAGCCACGCACGGCGAGGAAGCGTTGGAGCTTGTCAGACGGATGCAGCCCCAGCTGCTCATCACGGATATTCGCATGCCTGTGATGGACGGGCTGAAGCTGATCGAAGAGGTGCATAAATATTATCCGCGCACCGCGGTCATTATCACCAGCGGGTACGCCGATTTCGAATATGCCCGGCAGGCGATGAAGTTCAACGTCAAGCACTATCTGCTGAAGCCGGTCAAGCAGCAGGACCTCGCGGACGTATTGGACGACGTTCGGGCGCAGCTGTCGAAGGAGCCCCTCGTCGAAGCCAACGATATCGAGAAAACGGTACAGCGCGTCCAGCAGTATCTGCGGGATCATTTTCACGAGGAGATCAGTCTGGAGCAGCTCGCGAAGCAGTTCAACTTCTCCTCCGCGTATTTAAGCAAGATTTTCCTTAAGCACGCCGGCGAAGCGCCTTCGAAATACATCGCCACGCTGCGGATCAACGAAGCGAAGCGCCTGCTCAAGCAGCGCAAGGACTTGCCGGTTAAGACGGTCGGCGAGCAGGTCGGCTATGCCGATCCGTTTTATTTCAGCCGCATCTTCAAGCAGGCGACCGGCATGACTCCCCGCGAATATCAGAAATGAAGGCGGCTTGGGGCTATGGCCGCTGACGTCTTGGACTGCGTCTGGCGTCATGAGTAGCCTCAAGGCATTTTCTTGGCCTCGGCACCGTGTCATGAGTAGCCTCAAGGCACTTTCTTGACCTTGGCACCGCGTCATGAGTAGCCTCAAGGCACTTTCTTGGCCTTGGCACCGCGTCATGAGTAGCATCAAGGCACTTTCTTGGCCTTGGCACCCCGTCATGAGTAGCATCAAGGCACTTTCTTGGCCTTGGCACCCCGTCATGAGTAGCATCAAGGCACTTTCTTGGCCTTAGCCCCGCAGTCTCGGTTCCGCCTAAGGTCTACCTAATCGCCAGGATCGGGGGATGACAAATTTTGACCTTAACCTGACAAAATTGGGGGCGGTTGGGGGGAGTAAGCGCGCCGAGCGCGCTTACTGCACATGCGGACAGGCAGTCCTGAGGGACTGCCTGTCCGTTATTCCCTATTTGCCCCGGCCGGAACCTTTCAACTCGTGAAAAAGCTGAAGCTTCGCGTACAGATCCTCCAGAATAAACCGGGAGTCGACGCTTGTGTACACCCGAATCGGCCTGCGCGTCCCGGAATGGGCGTAGCTCATATCCTCTCCGATTTCCGGCGCGGGCCGAAGCTCGTAATCGAAGTTCTGATCGTCGATCAGCAGGGATACCGCCGGCGAATCGCCCATATTCCACGACTCCCCGGGAGGCCAGCGCAGCGAATGAATCGGCAGCACGTTGAATTCCTCCAGCTGCCGGAACAGATACTCGCCGATTCCCCCCCACGGGCGCACCTTGACGGCAAGCTCCGCGAGCGAGACGCGCGGCATTTTGTAGACGTCCCTCGGAACCTGCCAGAGAGGGATGTCGGACCCGAACACGAGGTCCGCCGCGGCGATGTCGTTGCCCAGATTGAACTCCTCGCCCCCGTGCGGATAAGCGCCTGCGCCGATCCAGACGGCGGTCAGCCTTCCGGCGATTTCGGGCTTGGCCTTGTAGGCTGCCGCGAGGTCGGTAATCGCGCCGAGGAAGATCGCGAACAGCGGCTCCTGCGCGTCGTCGCGCATCGCTTCGTCGATGATGAATTGCGCGCCTTCGCTAACGGCCGGCTCATGGGGGTCGAACCTTCCCACAGAGCCCCGGTAAACCGGATAATCCCCGCTCATGTCCATCAGCTCGAGAATCCGCTTAATTTCGTCGAAGGACTGCTCCATCGACTTGTCCGTGCGATGCGTACCGAAATGCGTTGCAACGAAACCGCGAATGTCCAGCTTCGGCGTCAGCAGCGCCTGCACGATTGCATACTGGTCGTCCGCCTCGTTCGCCGCATCGGTGTTGACGATGACGCGCACGCGTTTGTTCGCAGGAACCCGATAAGGAAAATGTTCGAAAATGGCGTTCACCTTCAGCTCCCCTCCCCTATTGCCGGCTATTTTCAAGGACAAGGACGCACTCGAACAGGTACTCGCCCGAGCCGACTTCGAACGCGGCGGCGCCTGCCGTACGGTCGGCCAGCTTCCAGCCTTGCGCGGATGCCGCTTCTTCGACGGGCTGGCCGTCTACGCGGACACCGCCGCCCGGAACGACCACCGTCGCCGTCGTATTCGCCGGAATACGCACGGCAAGCCGGAAGCTTCCGTCGGGCGAACGTTTCCACTCCGTTGTCACAAGGCCGTGCAGCGACTCGTATTCCGCCTTCGCCTCCTTAATCGCGCCTCCTGGCTGCGGACGAATGATCGCATGGCGGAAGCCTGGTCTTGCAGGATCGGCTTCGATGCCCCCCATATAGCGGAACATCCATTCGCCGACGGAGCCAAGCGAGTAGTGGTTAAACGAGTTCATCGACGGCGTCTGGAAGCCGTTATGCTCGGTCCAGCCGTCCCAGCGCTCCCAGATCGTCGTGGCCCCGTGCTTGATCGAATACATCCAGGACGGGAAAGCCTCCTGCGTAAGAAGCGTATAAGCGACGTCGAGCCGTCCGCTGTCGGTCAGCGCGGGAAGCAAGTACCCGACGCCGAGGAAGCCGGTCGACAGCCGGTCGCCCCGTTCGCGGATGTTGGCCGTGAGATGGGCGATTGCCTTGTCGCGAAGCTCGCCTTCCAGAAGACCGAACTGCAAAGCCAGCACGTAGACGGTTTGCGTCTCACCGTGAATGCGTCCCTCTTCGTCGACGAAGGCGCGGCGGAATGCGGCAGCGATATCGGCGAACAGCTTCCCGTAGCGGGATTCGTCGTCTGCGTTGCCCAGTACTCCGGCAATGCGCGACAGCAGCTTCGTACTATAGGCGAAGTAAGCGGTCGCCAGCACCTCGTTCGGCGTATCGGCGTCGATCGACAGCCAGTCGCCGTAGTTGGCGTAGTTCGGGCGGACCAGTCCGTCCGTGTTGGCCTTCAAATATTCGACCCAGCGCGTCATCGCGTCGTAATGGGTTTCCAGAATGCGGGTATCCCCATACATCAGGTACAGCGTCCACGGAATGACGACGCCCGCGTCTCCCCAGCCCGCATTATCCGGCGCGAACCAGTTGAGCCGGGTATTCCACATTTTGTGACGAATCCATCCGGCGTCCGGAGCCACGTCTGTGAAAGCGCCCGACGGCTGCTGCGCGTCGATCATGTCCCACGTGAATTTGGTGAAGAAACGAGATACGTCCATGTTGTAGGAAGCCGTTCGGGCAAAAATCTGGGCATCCCCGGTCCAGCCGAGACGCTCGTCCCGCTGCGGGCAATCCGTCGGAACGGACAGGAAGTTGCCCCGCTGTCCCCACACGATATTCGAATACAGCTTGTTGACCCTCTCGTCGTCCGTCTCCAGCCGTCCATTGCGCGGCGTGTCGGAATGAACGACCTTGCCGACGATCGTATCGAGATCCGCCTCGCCGGGATAACCGATCAGCTCGACATAGCGGAACCCATGGAACGTAAAGCGCGGCTCGTAGCTTTCCAGGCCTTCGCCCTTCAATATATAATGATCCTGCTGTACGGCGACCCTTAGGTTATCCAAATACAGCGAGCCGTCGGGGTTGAGCATTTCGGCATGGCTCAGCGTAATCTTCCGTCCCCGCGCCCCCCGAACCTTCACTTCCGTCCAGCCGACCATATTTTGTCCCATATCGTAAATGTAGGTTCCCGCTTCCGTGCGGCGCACGGAAATCGGCCTCATCGTCTGGGTGATGCGCACCGGAGGCTCAAGCGAGGCGGTCAGCAGACCGTTGTAGCCCGGACGGACATCCGGCTGCTCCCAGCCCGAATCGTCGTAGCCGGGCCGATCCCAGCCGTCCAGCTCCAGCCGCGCGTCATACGCTTCGCCCTTGATCATGTCGGAATACAGAAGCGGCCCGCGGGTCGTGCGCCAGGACGAATCCGTCGCGACGATGCGCTTGGAGCCGTCGGCCAACTCAATATGAAGCTGCAGCAGGAAAAAAGGCCGCTCCCCGTAAACCTTGCTGCCCAGGAAGCCGACGGTTCCGCAGTACCAACCGTCTCCGAGCACGGCTCCGACAGCGTTATCCCCTTCAGTCAGAAGCTGCGTCACGTCATAGGTTTGCACCTGCACCCGCTTGTCGTAATCGGTAAAGCCCGGCGCGAACAGATCGCCGACCTTCTCGCCGTTTACCCGAAGCTCGTACAGCCCCAACGCCGTGGCGTAGACGGTCGCTCTCGCCACTCGGCCGTCGACGGCGAACGACTTGCGCACGAACGGAGACGGCTGCATGCCCACGTTAGGCTCCGTTTTGCGGCCGATCCACCCTGCCTTCCATTCGCCGCGGTCGAGCAGCCCCATCGTCCAGAACGCCGCCTCGCTCCATGCCGACGGCAGGCCCTGCCCGTCCCAAACCTGAACCTTCCAATAATAACGTCCTTCGGAGACAAGCGGATTTCCTTCGTAAACGATATGAACGGACCGGTCCGATTCCACCTTGCCGGAATCCCATCGATCTCCCTCATCGCGATCCAGCGCTTCCTTTGAGGAAGCCACCAGTACGCGGTACGCGCTCTGCGAAGCTCCCCGCTCCTCCGACTCCAGACGCCAGAAGAGCCTCGGCTTCTTCTCGTCTAGTCCAAGCGGATTTTCGACGTATTCCGTTTTTAATTGGACGACGCGCAACGACATCGGTGATTCCTCCACCTCTTCTGTATGATTTGATGACGGACCGCATTCGGTCCTCAGAACGCGATCTGCCGCAGCCCCAGCCTGCCCGACAGAACATCAGTCTGCCCGCGAAGCTTGCTCGGCCGCAAGCACGGCCGTCACCGCCGCTTGCCAACCCCGGCTCAGACGCTCGCGCGTCTCTGGGTCCATGCTCGGCGAATAGCTTTTATTTTGGCGATAAAACGAAAACAACTCGTTCCGGTCCCACCATTCGAGAGCCAGCCCTCCCAGGTAGGCGGAACCGAGCGCGGACAGTTCGGCCGCATCGGAGCGAACGACTTCCGCATCCAACAGGTCTGCCTGGAAACGCATCAGCAGTTCGTTGGCGGTAGCCCCTCCGTCGACGCGCAGCTCGCGCAGCGGCAAACCGGTCTCCGCCGACAGCAGGCGCACCGCGTCCGCTACCTGATAGGCGATGCTCTCGAGCGCGGCGCGCAGCAGATGGCGGCGGTCCGACGAACGGTTGAGGCCAATAATCGCCGCTCGGGCTCGGGCGTTCCAATGCGGAGCGCCGAGACCGACGAAAGCCGGTACCAGGTAGACTCCTCCCGTATCGCCGACTTCCTCTGCGGCCGCTTCCAACTCGGAGTAATCCCGGAACAAGCCGAGCTCGTTGCGCACCCAATTCAGACAGTCTCCGGTCGAGCGAATTACGCCCTCCAGCGCATACTCCACCCGGCCGCCGATTCCCCAGGCCACTGCCGTCACCAGCCCGTGTCCCGCCTTGATCGGATCGTCTCCGGTATGCATCAGCACGGACGTTCCAGTGCCGTAAGTCCCTTTGGCCATGCCCGGCCGCGTGCACTGCTGGCCGAACAGCGCGGCCTGCGAATCTCCGATGACGCCGACGATCGGCTTCGGAGACGGAAACAGCTCCGGCTCGGCCGTCATGCCGTATGCGGCGTCGCTGTCCCTCACTTCCGGCAGCAGCGACAGCGGAATGCCGAAGGCGTCCGCAAGCTCTTCATCCCATCTCAGCGTATGGATGTTGAACAGCTGCGTCCGGCTCGCGTTCGTGTAATCGGTTGCATGTACTTGACCGCCTGTCAGCTTCCAGAGCAGCCAGCTGTCGACCGTACCTGCGGCCAGTCGCTCGATCGGAATGCCGGTCGCCGCATGCTCCAGCAGCCAGCTCCATTTTCCTGCCGAGAAATAAGGGTCCAGCGTCAGGCCGGTTTTCGCCGCGACCTGCGACTCCAGCCCTCCCCGCTTCATTCGCTCGCACCAATCGGAGGACCGCCGGCACTGCCAGACGATCGCATTGGCGATCGGCAAGCCGGTCTCGCGGTCCCAGATCAGCGCCGTCTCGCGCTGATTCGTAATCGTCAGCGCCGCGACGGCGTCCGGGCCAATGCCGGCGTTCTCCATGACTCCGCGAATGGCTCCTTTAACGTTATCATACAGTTCAAGCGGATCGTGTTCCACCCAGCCGTCCCGCGGATAGATTTGCCGATGCGCGAGCGAGCAGCGATGCCGGATGCGTCCTTCCCGGTCGGTCAGCACCGCTTTCGTGCCGGCCGTGCTCTGATCTACGGTAAGCAGATAGCTCATCGCGCCTTCACGCTCGTCAATCGCTCGGCAAGCTCCTTGACGTTCTCCGCGGACAGGCCGTAATGGCGAAACACCTCGGCCGTTTTGCCGGCGATCGCGGGCTCGTCGGGAATGCCGAGAATCTTGAGCGGAACCGGACAATGCTGGGACGTCACTTCGGCGACCGCGGCGCCGAGTCCGCCGTATACGCTGTGCTCCTCGAGCGTGATGATCGCGCCCGTCTCTTCGGCGGCGGCGATGATCGCTTCGGTGTCCAGGGGCTTGATCGTATGCATGTTCAGCACCCGTGCCTGAATGCCGCTTTGCTCCAGCAGCTTAGCGGCATCCAGAGCAATGCGCACCGTTTCTCCCGCGGCGATCAGCGTCAGATCGCCGCCGTCCTTCAGGCGAACGGCTTTGCCGAGCACGAACTCGCGATCGTCGTCCTCCTCGTATACGTCCTCGACAGGATTCCGTCCGATGCGCACGTATACGCCGCCTTCATATTCGGCGATGGCGCGGGTCATCTTCTTCGTCTCATGGCGATCCGCCGGAAGCACGACGGCCAGACCGGGAATCGCCCGCGTTACGGCAATATCCTGAACCGAGTGATGCGACATGCCGAGCGCTCCGTACGAGATGCCGCCGCTAATGCCGATCAGCTTGACGTTCGTATTCGAGTAAGCGACGTCCACCTTGATCTGCTCGATGCTCCGCATGCTCAGGAAACAGGCCGGCGAAGTCACGAACGGCGTTTTGCCGCTGTGCGCCAAGCCCGCCGCGATGCCGACGATGTTTTGCTCCGCGATGCCCGTCTCCACGAATTGCTCGGGAAACCGCTTCGCGAACGGCGCCATTGCCGCCGAGCCCCGCGAGTCGCTTGCCAGCACCATGATGTCACGGCTGCTTTCCGCCAGTTCCAGCAGCGTTTCGCACATCGCCTGGCGGTTCGGAATCGTATTAGGCATGAGCCCCGCTCCTTTCCTGTTCATCTGCAAGCGCGGCCAGCTCGGCGTCGATCTCCTCATGCGCCTGCTTCAGCTGCTCGTCGTTGGGAACATGATGGTGCCATTCCGGTTTGTTTTCCGCAAAAGAAACTCCCTTGCCCTTGACGGTGTTGGCCAGCAGCAGCGTTGGCTTTCCAGCTGCCTCCGGCACGGAGCTGAACGCCTTCAGCAGCTCGCCGTAATCGTGGCCGTCCACGGTGACGACATGCCAGCCGAACGCTTCCCATTTTCGGTCCAACGGCTCCAACGCCATAACGTCCTCCGTGCTCCCGCTGATCTGCAACCGATTGCGGTCGATGATGCCGACGAGATTGTCCAGCTTGTAGTGAGCACCCGCCATCGCCGCCTCCCAGACCGAGCCTTCAGCCTGCTCTCCGTCGCCCATCAGGCAATAGACGCGGTACGGATTGCCGTCCCGCTTGGCGGCCAGCGCCATTCCGACAGACACGGCCAGGCCGTGACCGAGCGCTCCCGTATTCATCTCGACGCCGGGCACCTTGTTGTTCGGATGTCCGATCAATCTCGTGCCGAACTGGCTGAACGTGGACAGCTCCTCTTTCGGAAAATAGCCGAGGTCGGCCAAAATGCACCAGAGAGATTCGACGCAGTGCCCTTTGCTCGCCACGAAACGGTCCCGCTCCGGAAGCTTCGGACGATTCGGATCGTGCTTCATTACTTCATAATAAAGGGCGGTCAAAATGTCGGTATTGCTGAGCGAACCTCCGGTGTGCCCGCCTTTCGCCGCATGGATCATCGTCATCAGCTCTTTGCGGATTTGCAGCGATTTGCGCTTCAGTTCCAGTATGCTTGCCATCGTTACACGCTCCCTCTCAGCCAAGCGCGGATTTGATCCTCCGTCGGATCGACCGGGTCCGGCGTAAGGCCGGGAATGTATTGGCAGGCCTCGTAAAGCGCCGGGATGACGTTGGCGTGTATGCCGACGGAATGGTGCACGTACGGGCCTTTCACCAGCTTTTCCTCCCACAGCGGCCAGTCGTTGACCTCCACCCAGACGTAAGAACCGCGCGTATACGGGCCAGTGATGCCTTTCGCCTTGCCGAGGAACAGCTGATACTCGCCGTTGTCGCCGTCGAAGCGGGCGATCGTCATGCTGCCGCCGCGGATTTCTCCTTCGTGGGTACCCGGGGCATGATCGTCGAACAAAAAGTGCTTGCGCATTTTCGGCTTGTTCTCCACGCTGAGCGACACGGGGAAATTGCCGCAGTGGAACAGCAGCTCGCCATTGTCGTTCTCCGGGTGGCGGACCGTAATATCGGCGAAAAAGGTCGGAGCCTCGTTCATCGCGGCCGCCTGCACCATCACCGACGTGATCGCACCGTGGATGTCGGTCTCGCAAGTGACCGGAATTTGCTCGTCGGTCAAAATCGCGTTGGCCAGGCACGGCATAATGCCGATTGCATCCTGCAGAGCGGACCAGCACTGAATCGCGATCGCCGTGCTGCCGGAGTCGACCGCCAGCTTCTTCATCGCGACTTTAAGCGCGGCTACCCTCTTAACGTCGTCGTCCGTCACCTCGGAGATATCCAGCTTGTCGCGAATGTATTGGATCGCTTCCGTCAGCTCGGGACCTCCGGACTTCTCGGCCTTCTTCGCCGCGTTCGTAATATCCACCAGCGTAATCGGGTGCAGCTCGATGCCGAACCGCTCCAGCAGCTCGCCTTCGTTGCACATCATCGTCCAGAAGGAAGTCGGCCGCGGCCCGATCTGCAAAATTCTCAGGCTGCGGAAATGACGCACCACGTTGGCCGCCGCCACGAAATTTTTGAAGCCGCGCTCGAACACGGGGTCGTCCAGCCGGCTGTTCGTCACGTAAGTAAAAGGCGTCCGGAAACGGCGCAGCACCTTGCCCGTCGCGAATAGTCCGCACTGCGTATCGCGAAGGCGCATTCCGTCCTCCAGCGGCGCTTCGTCGCGCGGCCCCCACAGCAGCACCGGCTTGCCGAGCGCCTTGGCGACCCGGGCTACCGTATCTTCCGTCCCGAAGTTGCAGTGCGGGAAAAAGACCGCGTCAACCTTCTCCTTGAGCAGATGCTCCGCGATTGCCTCCGCCCCGATCCGGTCGTCGTACAGCAGCCCTTCCGAATTAAGCCCCTCCAAATCGACGATATCGATGTCCATTCCGAAGGAGTCCATCTTTTCGCGGATCTGCACCTTGTACTTAAAAGCGTCTTCCGCGCTGAACGTGAACCTCCGCGTCGGAGCATACCCCAGCTTCAGCTTTTTCATGTCGCTCTCTCCCTTGTGAAATCGGCTTTTCGGATCTGCCTTTCTCAACGCCCTCATGAGTAAACTAAACTTCACTAAACAAATTCAAGATAACAACTAAATAGTCATTAGAAAGACGATAACCCCACTCACTCACACCCCCATCCTATCACCGTAATATGAGGGAGTCAACTAAAATTTAGTGTTAGTTTAGTCATTTTAACTGGATTATTACGATTGTTTAGTTTAGGTGTTGTACAAAACGGGAAAACAATAGTAAACTAAACTCAACTCAACAGCTTCGACATCTTCAGCTTAATATTCGAAATAGAACGGAGAAATTCCGATGAAAATGGAAGATATCGCGAAAATCGCGCAAGTTTCGAAATCGGCCGTCTCTTTGGCGCTCAGCGGCAAGCCCGGCATCGGCAGCGAGACGAGGGAAAGAATATTGCGCATTGCCCGGGAAATGGGGTACAACGTCAAACCGAGAAACTCGACTGCCTCGTCCGATAAAACCTCCAAATCGATTTTGTTTCTGGTCATCACCAATCTGGGAATCGTACTTGAGGAGTATTACCAGCAGCCTTTTTTCCGCGAATTGATTCATTTCGTCGAAGAACGCTGCCGATCCAAAGGGTATTCCGTTATGTTCTCATCCGTGGATATGGAGCAGTTCGAGCATAACGTTCGTGCCATTGCCGAGGAACATCGCAGCAACGGGGTCATTTTGCTGGGGACCAATCTAGGGAGAGAGCAGATCGCAGCAGCCGCGGATCGTCTCCCGCAGCTCGTGGTTCTGGATACTTGCTACGATACGCTGCCGATTCACTTCGTCGAAATCAACAATGCAATGGGAGCCTACCAGGCGGGAGCGCACTTGTGCGAGCTAGGTCACCGGGACATCGGCTATGTCGCGTCCAACGTGCGGATTCACAACTTCGAGGAGCGCAAATCGGGTTTCCTTGCCGCGCTTCGGGAGAGAGGTCTGGAGGTCGCGCCGAGCCGAACGTTCGCGGTCGCGCCGACGCTGCTTTCTTCGCAAGAATCGATGCGCCAGCAGCTCGAAGCTTGCATTCGGTCGGAAGGCAGGCTGCCTACGGCGCTCTTCTGCGAGTGCGACTATATCGCCATCAGCGCCATGAAGACGCTGGCCGAGCTCGGCTATCGCGTCCCGGAGGACATTTCCGTCATCGGCTTCGACAACATCAACGAGTCCGTCATCGTCACGCCCGAGCTGACGACTATCCATGTCGAGAAGGAAAAGATGGCCCGGCTCGCCGTCGACCTGCTGACGGATCCGGCCGAGCACGGCTCCGACGCCCGGATGAAAATCCGCGTCGACACCCGTTTCGTCGAGCGTCTGTCCACCGCCTCTCCAGCCTCCGTCCTTCGGACCGTTTGAGTTGGAGCGGTGGCTGTTTCCATAAAGCAGGGCATCACGACGATGTGGTATAAAAACAGAAGACACCCAGGGGTGTCCTCATTTATCGGTATCCATATATTGATCGCATTCTCCAAGAACGCTCAAATTGGATGATTAATCAAAGTTCCTGCCTTCTACCTCTAACCTTTACCTGTTTGCCTTTAAAAGCAACGCCGAGCTTTACGATATCCTGAATTCCGCGGGCCCGAAGCTCTGCCTCATATTGCTTTTCTTCAATTTGATGCAGAGCAGCATCAAGAGCTTCATCTAATGACTCTTCTTGCAGCGTATCCGCTTTTTTAAACTCGAGAATAATCCCTTTCCGTCCTTTTCTTCCCTCCCGAGGCACGATCATTACGTCATGTCTTCCGTATCCGCTCTCACGATTAGAGATGACCTCGTACTCCTTATCGAGATAAACCAGAAGCCCCAGAACAAATGCGTGGTAGAAGCTCTCCGAGCGATCGTCGCTCACATCATGATAACTAAACACGTGTAAAACGGTCTCTCTAAGCATCCCGTTAAAAGTGGTAATATCACCGTCCGTCAACGCTTGCAGCAGCTTGGTCGTAGATCCGCCTTTTACCGTATCCGAGAACCAATTAGACAACATCTCCGCGAAAAAATCATACACTTCTTCATTCGGAATCGTCAGCATTCCGAACAATCCGCGAAGCATCCCTTCCTTGTGCCTTTCCAATTCCACGGTCTTTAAATAACCGCTCATGAGCAAGAATGACCAGATAGTGTCCGGCGAACGATCTACTTCTCGGTACACGATTGTATCATCAATGCGAATTGGACCGATTGCCTGTCGTTTTAACAGGTCCGCAACCTGTAGTTGAATCTCTCCGCTGCTCTCGGTCACGAGTTTGCGCACGATTAAATTATCGCTCGTGTTCACCCAGTATGAAACCAGCTTGCGCTGATCCGCATATTGAATAATGGACCATGGATTGTAGATCGTAAGGGGACTTTCTTCCCCGAACCGGTACCCATTATACCACTTCGTGACTTCAGCAACTTGTTCCGTTAATCCGAAATCCTCAAGTATTTCCTGGACCTCAAATTCCGTAAATCCAAAGTATTCCCTGTAGTCATCTTGAATGATTGTGCTTACCTTGAGATTGTTCAGCCCGCTGAAAATGCTTTCTTTTGCAACGCGAAAAATCCCGGTCATAACTCCCTTGCGCAGATGAATGTTATTCTTAAATGCCTCACCCAGCAACAAGCGCAGAAAATTAACCGCCTCATCGTAAAAACCGTGGATATAAGCCTCGTTTAGCAACGTATCGTACTCGTCTACGAGAATAATGACTTTCTGGCCATGGTAGGCATGAAGCAGCCGCGACAGCAGTTCCAGGCTTCCCCCGTACTCCGATTCATCCGCAGTCCTATCAAGGATTCTGGAGATGACATACTTATCGTTGCTGGACAAATTGTTTTTTTCGTACAAGTAAGCATGCCGTTCTATCTCTGTAGCTAGTAATGTGCATAGCCTGGAGTAGTTATTTGGCCATGTATTCATTTTTAGGCTTTTCATCGTCAAAACAATGACCGGATACTTGCCTTGTTCCCGCCGATACCGCTCTCCTTGTTGCCAGATCTTTAGGTCCTGAAAAAGCGTTACGTGACTCTCAACCGATTTCTCGAAAAAATAGCGCAGCATGGATAAATTGAGTGTTTTACCGAACCGTCGGGGGCGCGCAATTAGATTAACCTCGGCTCCATCATCAAGAATGTCCTTGATCATCATAGACTTATCTACGTAGTACAAATTTCTTTCGTGTATGGCTTTAAAATCATCGACTCCGATTGGCATCCGCTTCACTCTGCACACCGCCCCGTTTGTTCATTCATAGTCAGTATAACCCCTAACAAAATCGCGTCTACCAGGTGGCCGCCCGACATTGGATCAATTCCGCCTACAATGCGAACCTGGCCATCCTTAAGGACGTGCTGGGTAATTAGATTATCCCAATTCAACCCGACGGCGAGTGCGTGCGGACTCCAGGCAAGCGTCGATCAGCTTCATATTGGCGACGGCATCCTGAGCCGGATACAGAGGAGCTTCCTCTCCCCAGACGACGCGGGCGAACTGGTCCGATTGCGCTACGTATGCGTCCACGCCGTAAGGGCCTTCCGTGCGTGTCTCCCCGCCGGCCTGCATGACGATCACGTCGTTCTCCTTATTCGGCAGGAACGACGGCTTCAGCACGATCGTGCCTTCCGTGCCGACGATCTCCAGCTCGTTGCGGAACGTCGCCCACATGCCGCAATCGAACGTCAACGCCACTCCGCCCTCGAACTCTACCAGACCGGAGGCCATCATATCCACATCGTCGTGCTCCGGCGAGAACAGCGCGTGAACCGTCGCCGCTTCCGGCTCGGCTCCCGTAATCCAACGGGCCGCGCTGAGCGGATATACGCCGACGTCATACAGACCGCCGCCTCCCCATTCCTTCACCTGTCTAATATCCGTTTTATTCGCGGCTCCATTGTATGTAAATACGCCCCGAATCGCCCTCAGCGCGCCGATCTCCCCGCTCGCGATAATCTCCTTCACCCTGGCGATACGCGGATGGTGCCTGTACATGAAAGCTTCGGCCAGATGCACGCCCGCTTCCTTGCACGCGTCGACCATCTCCTGCGCTTCCGCGGCATTCATCGCAAGAGGCTTCTCACACAGAATATGTTTGCCGGCCTTCGCAGCCGCGATCGTCCACTCCTTGTGAAGATGGTTCGGAAGCGGGATGTACACGGCATCGATCTCCGGGTCGGCCAGCAATGCCTCATAGCTTCCGTAGTGCTTCGGAATGCCGAACTCCTCCGCCTTCGCCCTTGCTTTCTCCTCGTTCCTGCTGGCAATGCCGACGAGCTCCCCCGTCTCCGACGCCAGAATGGCCGGTATGACGGCGCGGTCCGCGATCGCGGCGCAGCCGAGTATTCCCCAACGCAAACGTTTCATTGCCGAATCTCCTCTCATCTCCGATAGTCCCCATCATTATACCATGCCTATCGTCTTTTCGATTAAGCCGATTTGGGTTACAATGGGACGATACCAACGAGACAGAGAGGGAGAGAAAGATGCCATACCGCCTCATAGCCATGGATCTTGACGACACGCTGTTAACGGACGAATTGACGGTGACGGAAGGAACGCGCCAAGCGATGAATGACGCGATCGCCCGGGGAGTCCATATTACCATCGCGACGGGAAGAATGTTCGATTCCGCGCAGAAGATCGCCCGACAAGTCGGACTGAACGTTCCTATCATCACCTACCAAGGCTCGCTGATCAAAAATCTGCTGGACGAAGAGGTGCTCTACGAGCGCTCCATTCCGGTAGAAGTCGCGAGCGAACTGTACGAATACTGCCTGGCCAACGGCCTGCACCTGCAGAGCTACATCGACGACAAGCTGTACGTACCCGAAGATAACGACAAGGTCAAAGGCTACGTCAAGCAATCCAAGATCCCCTATTTTGTAGAAACGGACTTTAAGCGCATTATCGAACATCCGAAGCAGACGAAGCTGCTCATCATCGACGAGCCCGCGAAGCTGGACGCGCTGCTGCCCGAGTTGAAAGCCCGTTTCGGATCGCAGGCGCATCTGACCAAGTCCAAGCCGAACTACTTGGAGTTCCTGCACCCGGAAGGCACCAAAGGGCATGCGCTGCGCTTCCTTGCCGCCCATTACGGCATTCCGATCGAAGAGACGATCGCCATGGGTGACGCGATGAACGACCACGAGATGGTCGAAGCGGCCGGACTCGGCGTCGCGATGGCCAACGCCGTTCCGGCGCTGAAGGCGGTCGCCGATTACGTCACGCTGTCCAACAACGAGGACGGCGTCAAGCATGTTATCGAGAAATTCGTGCTGAACGCATAAAACGAAAAGGCTGTTCCGTCAGCGAAGCCGTCAATCCTTACGGCCTTGCTGAACGGAACAGCCTTTTTCTCTTAGTCGCCCGAATCACCCTATCGACAGAGCGTTGCGGGTCGCCAAAATATACTTGGAAGTATCAAGCGGATTAACGCCGCGTCTTCTCCTCTCCGCGTTCACGTCGCGAGGACATTCCTGATAGCCGTCGAAGTAGGTCGTCAGCGTCCCTCTTCCTTTGGTCATCGACCCCAGACGGGCCGGAAAATCCAGAGAAGTGGCGACGGGAAGTCTCCCTTCCAGCTCCATGCGGCCTTGGCGAACGACCGGCATGTCGAACTCCCCGCGCATGACGGACAGCTCGCTCATCAGCTTGCCGCCGAACTCCTCCGGCGTCGACAGCCGGAAGCGCAGCATCGGCTCCAGCAGAATCGTCCCCGTATTCGCCAGTCCGTCCATTATGCCCATCGGCGTCGCCACGACGAAGTCGAGCGGATGCGTATGCCAGACATGGTGCTCTCCTTCGATCAACGTCACCTTCAAATCGGTAACCGGCCATCCTTTCAAGCCTTGCTCAAGCGCCTCCGGCACGCGTCTGGCCACCTCGTTCTGGTAGCTGTCCAGCAGCCTCTCCGGACGGACGATCGATCGGTACTCCAGGCCGCTTCCCCGCTCTCCCGGTTCGATGACGAAGCGCAGAATGGCCCAGCAGGGCTTCGGCATCGTATACGCGACGAAACCTTCCCCCTTGCGCGCCGGCGTCTCCTTGTAAATGACCGAAGGCTCTCCGAAATTAACTTCAAGCCCGTACCGGCTTAACAGCATCTGCCCCAGCACTTCAACCTGGATCGGCCCCATGACGCGCAGGTGAAGCTCGCGGTCCTCCTGCAGCCACTGCACGTCGAGGTACGGATCTTCGTCCGCCAGTTCCTGCAGCGCGGCAACGACAGCCGGATATTCCGCTTCGCTGCGCCAATGCGCCTGCACGGTAAGCAGCGGTTCGGCCAACCGCCGGACCCCCGGCACGCCTTCGCTCGTGCCGATGATATCGCCGATCCTCACCCGGCTCCATCCGCAGACGACGGCAATATCCCCTGCCTTCAGAATACCGACGTCCTCACTGCGCTGCCCGTCCATTTTGCGAATCTGCGTCACTTTCTCCTCGATATTCAAAGAATGATTGTGTACCGTATCCCGGTTGCGCAGGACTCCCCCGTACAAGCGAACATAGGCCAGTCTCCCCATCGTCGGGTCCTTGTCCAGCTTAAACACGACGCCGGACAACGGCTTCTCTTCCTTGCCCTCCGGAGGGGGCAGCAGTCCGACGATCATGTCCATGAGCGCGTCGACGCCGATGCCGCGATTGGATGCCCCGTAGAGGACGGGAAACAGCTCGCAACGCCGAACCCCGTCCTGCAACGCCGGAATCAGCTCGGAATCGTCCAGGCTTCCCCGCTCGAAATACGTTTCCAGCAGCGCATCGTCCCGCTCCGCGATCTTCTCCGCCAATCTTTCTCGGTCAGCGCGCGCCTGCTCCGACCAAGCAGCTCTGGCATCTTCGCCGACTTGCAGCAGCTCGATCGGACCGGAGAACGCTCCTTCGACATCGCCGCAGTTCTGCACCGGAACCGCGTTCGCGGACAGCAGCCGGCGAATCTCTCCCAGCACACGCTCGGGTTCCGCTCCTGTGCGATCCAGCTTGTTCATATACAGCAGCGTAGGAATCCCCAGATCCCGAAGCGCCTGCCAGATAACCTCCGTCTGGGCCTGCACGCCTTCTACGGACGATACGATCAGAACGGCTCCGTCCATGACCCGTAGCGACCTCTCCACCTCGGACAGGAAGTCGACGTGCCCGGGCGTATCTACCAAGTTGATCCGAACGCCCTTCCATTCGAATCTCGTAACGGCGGAACGTACCGAGATTCCTCTCGCCCGTTCGACCTCCAGCCAATCCGTCTGCGCCGTCCCGTCGTCTACGCTGCCCAAGGAGCGAATCCGTCCGCTCCGATACAGCATTTGCTCCGTCGTCGTCGTTTTGCCCGCGTCGACGTGAGCGAATATCCCGACATTTCTCATATGTCCTCCGCTAGGATCGGTTAAAAATCGTGAACAAAAGCCCGCACGGTCCGAAGACCGGCGAGCTAAGATAAGTGGCGGGAGTATTCATTCCCAAAGCTTCTTCTCCAACGTAAATGCCTTAACCGTGCCCGCAGGGCGAACGACAAGCTCTTGGTCGACGACCTCGTAGCCCATATTTTGATAAAGCACCAGATTGTTCTGCACCGATTGGCGCACCTTGCAGCGGCTGATCTTCTTGCTTTTGGCGATGCCATGCGTCTCGATCCATTTCACCAACTGCCTTGCGTATCCTCTTCTGCGGCGATGAGGAGCTACCGACAGGCGGAAGAAATAGATGGCGTCGCCGTCATACTTGAAGCGTACCATCGCCACAGCCGTGTCTTCCTCGTACAGGATCACGGCCGATTCGCTGCCGCTGCGCAGCGCCTCCAGCACCGATTCTTCCGTTTCGTCCAGCGCGCTAGAAGGAGGAATCGCCGTGCGGTATTCCTCGAACGCCATCCTCATCAAGGAGTATACCGTATCCGCATCCTCCGGAGTCGCTTCGCGAACATGCACTTCCGGTTCTTTCTTCAGCTTGACGAGAGGCTCGGCGGGAGCTTCATCGGGCTCGGCCAATGCGGCTTTCTCGACTTCTTCTCCATCGGCCGTCGCCGCGGCGGCTGCTGTGCGGTTCCTCGCCGAAGGAGGAGCCACGTAAGTTCCGCGGAAATAATCCCGAGTCGGCTTAAGCAAGAACATGAGAATCAGCACAGTAGACAGCATAAACTGCAATTGATTCGTAAGCATGGAACACAATAAAAGAACTATGGATATCAGCATCGTGAAAAAATACTTTCTCTTGTTAATCATCACGATCATGCCGATCATTGACAGCAACGTAAGCGCCATGTACAAAATCATGAATGACCAGTTTGCTCCGTTGTCGCTGCCGTTGAACTCGTCCAAATTCGCCAGCAGCGATCCGACGCTCAGTAAAAACATAACGAGCTGAAAATAAAGAATCATGAGCATAATACGTATCGTGGTTGGTTTCTGCAAATGATAGTCCTCCCTATTGGCTGCGCAATTCCTGTTCTAATCTACAATTATAACAAAAAAAACAGCCCAGCGGTGTATAGCCTTCCCGCTAAAACTGTTTTTTACCAACCCGTCCGCTCATTGTCCGGCCAGTACCTGATACCAGATCCCCCGCTTGGAGTACAGCGTGTCCCTGACCTCGCCCCATCCGCCCAAGTAATCGATCGTGAACAGCTCCGGCGGCTGCGGATAACGGTCTCCCATCTGCGCGGCCAGCGCCTCGTTCACGGGCCTGAAGCCGTGCTTGGCGAACAGCTTCTGGGCTTCGTCCGAATAGAGGAATTCGACGAAAGCGTCGGCGACTTTCCTCACTCCGTGGCGATCGGCATTGCGGTCGACGACCGCCGCGGGATTCTCGATCAGAATCGTGCTCGGCGGCACGACGATATCGTACTCCACGCCTTTGGCGATTCGCGCCAGCAGCTCGTTCTCGTAGGTGATGATAACGTCCCCGACCCCGTATTCGAAGGCGGCCATCGAGGCTCGCCCGCTCTTGTCCATCGATTCGATATTGCGGTGCACGTCCACCAGGAATTGCTTCGCGGCTGCCGCATCCTTCGTTCCCGTCTCCAGCTCCGCCTTCTTAAGACCCGCCCCATAGATCGCGTTGATGTCCCACTGAGCGCCTCCCGACGTTTTCGGATTCGGGTACAGCACCTTCACGCCCGGCTTCGTCAAATCTTCGAAATCCCGGATACCGAGCGGGTTTCCCGCCCTCGTGCCGAGCACGACGATCGAGCGCGTGATCATCCCGTTCATTCGAGCTTTATTCCATTCCGGAGAAACGAGTCCGGCGCTCACCAGCTTATCCACGTCCCCTTCGAGCGCGAGCAGGGTCACGTCCGCATCGAAGCCACCGATGATGGAACGGGTCTGCGTGCCCGAAGCTTCGTACGACTCCTGGAAAGCGACTGTCTGTCCCGTAGTTTCCTTCCAATGGGCTTTGAAAGCCGGGATAATCTCCTGAAGCGCGTCCTTCGCGACCGAATAAGCGCCGATCACGAGCGTGACGTCTCCCGCTTCCGCGGGAACGTCCGAAGAACCCGGCTCTTCGCGACCGGCTCCGCAAGCCGACAGGACAAACGCCAGCATAGATAGAATAAATACGCTATACAAAGCGGTACGCCCGATTGCGAGCGTACGGTTTTCCCTCTTCATCGCAACCTCCCGGTGCCTTCGTAGGCTCCCATCCGTCATCCGTCCGGCCTTAAATGTGAACCGGCATCGGATCTTCTTTCAGTTTGTTCTCCATGACCCAGCTGTCCGTATCGTTGAACAGATAAGCCCGGTGAATGAGCACCCGCACCTCGTCGCCCGGCTGCAAAATCTCTTTCTCCAAGGAACGGTAAGTCACGAGCTTCGCCGCTCCGATCTGGACCTCCACCAGCCATTCGCTTCCGCGGAAATGAATGTGCCGGACGCGTCCGGTCTCCGTCGCCGACAGCAGCTCGAAATCGGACGCTTTGCCGATCTCGACGTATTCCGGACGGATAAGCGCCTTTGTGCCGGGCTCGGCCGATCCGCCGAAGCCCCGCAGCGCCGAGACGTCTTCGATGATCGTCGACTCGCCGATAAAGCTCGCCACGAACGGGGACTCCGGATTTTTATAGATTTCCCAAGGCGTGCCCTTCTGCTCCAGGCGCCCTTTGTTGATGATCATAATTTGGTCCGCCACTTCGATCGCTTCGTCCTGGTCGTGCGTGACGAAGATCGACGTAATGCCGAGACGATCGATCATCTCGCGCAGCCAGGAGCGCAGCTCGTGGCGAATCTTCGCGTCGATCGCGGCGAACGGCTCGTCGAGCAGCAGCAACTGCGGCTCGGGAGCGAGCGCCCTGGCGAACGCGACGCGCTGACGCTGACCTCCGGACAGTTGGTGCGGATAACGCTTCTCGAAGCCCGACAGTCCGGTCAGATCGACCAACTCCGCCACCCGCTCTTTGATCTTCTGTTTCGACCACTTTTTCACTTCCAGGCCGAACGCGATGTTTTCCGCCACCGTCATATGCTTGAACAGCGCATAGTTCTGGAAGACGAAGCCGATTCCTCTCTCTTGGGGAGGAAGGTCGTTCACCCGCTTGCCATGAAACACAATATCGCCGTCGTCTACCGTTTCCAGACCGGCGAGCATGCGCAGAATCGAAGTTTTGCCGCCGCCGCTGGGCCCGAGCAGACCGATCAATTGGCCCTTCTCGATCTCGAAGTTAACGTCCGCCACCGCTTGGAAATCGCCGAATTTTTTGTTTAATCCGCGAACCTCGATATGCATCTCAATGCACTTCCCTTCTCGATTTGGCCCATTCCATCAGCAGAAGCAGCGTAACGGAGCCTGCCGCCAGCACCAAGGCGATGGAGTTCGCCGCGGTAAGATTAAAGTTCTCGACATCCTGATACACGAGCGTGGTCGCCGTCTGCGTCTTGAACAGAATGTTCCCCGACACGACGAGCACGGCTCCGAATTCTCCCATGGCCCTGGCGACCGTCAGCACGACGCCGTAGACGACGCACCAGCGGATCGACGGCCAAGTGACGCGCCAGAACGTCGTCCAAGCGCTTGCTCCGAGCGTCGCCGCCGCTTCCTCCTGCGCGCTGCCGATTTCCTGCAGCACCGGCATCACTTCGCGCACGACAAGCGGGAACGTCACGAACAACGTCGCGATGATCATCCCGGGAAGGGCGTAGACGATGTTGATCCCGGCCTTGTTGAACAGCGCTCCCAGCGCCGTCTCGGGACCGAGCAGCAGCACGATCATCAAACCGCCGATAACCGGCGACACCGCGAAAGGCAGATCGACAATGCTGTTGAGCAATTGTTTGACTTTATTGCCAAGCCAGGTCGCCCGAACCAGATACAAGGAGAGCATAACGCCGAACAGCGTATTGACGATCGTGACGATGACGACGATCAGTCCGGTCATGTACAGCGCGTGCAGCGTTTCGGGTCTGGCCAATCCTCTGGCGAACCCGCCCCAGCCCTCGTCGAAAGCGCCCATCGCGATCCGAATGACGGGAATGATGAGCAGCACGCTGAACACGGCGACGGTTAATCCGATCCACAGCCTTCTCATCCGTTCTTCCTCCTCATCTGGACGTAATTAACCGTCCACAGAATCAGGAAGGAGAACGTCAGCAGCAGCACGCTGACCGCGGTTGCCCCGATCGCGTTGTCGCTCTCGATCTCGCCGAAAATATATACCGAAGCGATCAGCGTCTTGCCCGGAATGTTCCCGGCAACGAGCACGACGGCCCCGAACTCCGCAAGCCCTCTGGAGAACGCCAGCATCGCGCCGCTCAGAATGCCCGGAAGCATACTTGGAAGAATGACCTTCCAGAACGTCGCCGCCTTCGTCGCCCCCAGCGTGTACGCCGCTTCCTCCTCCGAAGAGTCCATCTCTTCGAGCAGAGGCTGAACCGCGCGGATGACGAACGGGAAGGTGACGAATACCATCGCGATCACGATGGCCGGCTGATGGAACAGAATCGTAAAGCCAAGCTTCTCGGCCAGTCCTCCGACCGAGCTGCGAGGACCGAGCAGCAGCAGGATCATCAATCCCGCCACCGCCGTCGGCAAAGCGAAGGGCAGATCCACCAGGCTGTTCAGCAGCCGTCGTCCCGGAAACCGGTAGCGGATAAGCACCCACGCCGACATCGTTCCGATGAACATGTTGATGACGGTGGCGATCAGCGCCAGCTTAACCGTGAGCAGCACGGCTTTCCAGGCGAGCGGTTCCGTAATGTTATCGGCGAACGCCGCCCATCCCGACGAGAAAGACTGCCCGTAAATCCCGATAATCGGAAAAATAATGAGCACAATGAAATAAAGCATGACGGTGCTGCGAAATCCCCAGCTCCACCAGCGACCCTGCAGCATGGAACTCACGTTGACGCGTACCCCCCGAGCTTTTGAGAGCTGTATATAAGATAATTCCTATTAAATTAGTAGGTATTGATACTTTACCAGATAACGGCTTCTCCCGTCAATCCATATTCGGAGCAGCAAGCGCAATTTCATTAAAAAATCTAATGCACCCTATTCAATGCGCTTATAAATGGCGAGTCGGATTTTGGGCTTTTGTCGGTGGATGGTATAATCAGGGGGAAGGGAGGGTTGATTGTGCTGATCAAGGAAACGCTGTCCACGTCGCGTCGCGACGAGGTGATCGACATCACGAGGCAGGTTGCGGCCGCCGTTGTCCGCTCCGGCGTAACCGAAGGAGCCGTCATCGTCTACTGTCCGCACACGACGGCCGGCATCGCCGTTAACGAGAACGCCGATCCGGACGTCAAACGGGACGTGCTCATGCGGTTGGACGAGGTCTATCCATGGGAGCATCCGAAATATCGCCACGCCGAAGGAAATACGGCCTCCCATCTGAAAGCGATCACGACCGGAACGTCTCAAACCGTTATCGTGACGGGAGGAAATCTGCTGCTCGGACGCTGGCAAGGCATCTACTTCTGCGAATTCGACGGACCGCGCGAACGGACTTTCTACGTGAAGCTCATCGAAGGGTGACGGCATCAGGCTCGTTCGAGCCGAGACGGGTCACCCCTTCTTCGAGGGAATAACATTTGAGTTATTCGCCTTCAATGAAGAACAACTCTTTACCGGCTTCGATCACGGCTTGCCCCTGCGTCAAGTCCGTCATCCAGGCTTGAAAACGTTCCGCCGCCTCTCCGGCTTCGGGGTAACAAGGCACCCTTACACGATCCGTAAAGGAAACTTCTCCCACCCTGAAGCCACGGCCCCTCAGCTCGTTCTCCAGCTTGCCGTACCAAGTATAGTCTACGTCGACGACGACTTCCCGATGCAGCACTTTGACGATCGGGTCCGCCGCGTCGATGCCGACGACGGCCCCGTCCGTATACGCCCTCACCAAACCGCCCGCTCCCAGCATAATGCCTCCGAAATAGCGGGTCACAACGACGACGACGTTTTTCATGCCGCGGTTTTTGATCACTTCCAGAATCGGCTTGCCCGCCGTTCCGCTCGGCTCTCCGTCGTCCAGCGCCTTCTGGAACTGGTCGCGCTCGCCGATCAGGTAGGCCGAGCAATTGTGCGTGGCGTCCCAGTGCTTCTTCTTGATTTCTTCTATGAAAGCGACCGCTTCCTCTTCGGTCTCCGCCGGCTTGGCATAACCGATGAAACGGGATTTCTTGATGACGATCTCGTCCGATCCGAATTGTCTGACGGTTGAATATCTGGGGAGCATGGGTCGACCTCTCAATCGCAACTTCACCCTCTGAGGGCTTCTTTTTCTTTTCATACTATCATATCGGAGGCATCGGTGGAACTTGCGGGAACCGTTAGCGAGAGGCATGAGGGATACGAATCGGGCAGACGGCCTGCCGTCCTGCCGTGGGCGGCTCGGTCCGGAGGGAATCTAGCGGATGAAAGCATATGGTAAACATGCTATAATTATGGGTGCAACCGAGAAGAGTACAACGAAGTCCTTTGTGAACCTTCGCTATACGACAAGAAACGGGGACTTGGGAAGGGGGGCTGGGCATGTTTCCGAAGCGACTGAAGCAATTGCGGAAAAAGAGAAAAATGACCATGCAGGAAGTGGCCGATTGCGTCGGAGTCGCCAAGAGCACTTACGCGGGATACGAATCCGGATACCGGCAGCCCACGATCGAGTCCATACAGACGATGTCGAGAGTGCTGCGCACGTCCGCGGATTATCTCCTGGGCCTTACCGATTATCCGGACCCGCCTGCGGAGCTCAATCACAACGCGAAAGAGTACTTAAATGTGGAGCAGCTTCATTGGGACGGAGTTCCACTGGAGAAAAGCGATCTCGATCTCATTCGCAGCCTGCTCGAACGAATGCTTCGCGACCGCGCCCTGGCGAACAAAACCGATTCACCCTCCGAGTAATTGCGCCGCCTTGGCGTTCGACTCCGCCTTAAGCTCTTCTTTGGCGGCGTTAAAAGATTTCCTCCACTCTTCGATGGCTTCCGGCGATACGGAATCGTTCTCCGCGTCTCGGATCAGTTCCTTGAACTGACCGTCGCAATCGGATTCCGCGGCCGCCATATTTTTCGTCAGGCTCGACTGCCACGCCTGAATCGCGAAAGGATCCCTCTTATCCACTTGCTGCAAGCCGGATTCCGCCTCGCTTAATGCCGCTTTCATCCCTCTCGTGCACTGGGCTTGGATTTCCTTGATTTCCTGATCGTAATCGCGCTTGCCGCTTGCCGCCGGAATCGTCGGAGCTTCATTCGGTTGCGCGGATTCCTTCGTCCCTGCGACGTTCGTCTCCTTCGTATCTGGACGGGCGGCAGACTTGGATGCGTCTGAGGGCGACTGCGCGGAGGCCGAGGCCGGCGGTTCGGATTCGGCTGGAGCTTGTTCTGCGGAATCGGGTGTTTTGGGAGTTCCGGCTTTTTCGGATCCGGTTGCAGACCGTACCGGCGTTCCCGGCTTCGCAGCCGTCCCTTGATTCGACTTTGCACCGCTCTCCCGTCCCGCCTTCGCAGTCTCGTCTCGGCCAAGCTGCTCGTCGGAGCCGCCCTTGGAGTCCGGCGCTGAGGCCTGCTCGTCGCCCTCGGGCAAATACGAGTTCTCCGTCTCGGTCGCGTACGTATCATCCGGCTCCGGCTCCGGCGATTCGACATTCTCCTCCTCCGACGACAATTCGAGAGCTGCCTGCCACGCCATCTGCGATTCCGGTTCACCCAGCTCCTCCGCAGCGGCGGCTGCCGCAAGCTTGCTCTGGGAAGCTTCCCGCATGTGCAGCCCGCCCCATAAAATCAGAAGAAGAACCACCAGCGAGGATAACGTGACGATTGCGGCGTCCGGCTTCGGAAACTCGCGCCTTCTTCTTCGTCGCACGCGTTTCTTGCCCATTTTTCCCTCCCCCTCCCCTATTCCGAAAACAGGGCTGCCCCATAATGGAACAGCCCCTGTGCTAACTTACAAATCCAACAAACTTTGAATAATGCGGGTCGTCATCCGCAGCGTCAGCTTCTTCGTTTCAGCGATCGCTTTGTCCTTCTCCCGTTTCGGAGCCTCCACGGCCTGAATGCGGGTGACGGTATCCTTGTTAAGCTGGATCACTTCCACCAGAAGCTGGACCTTCTCCTCGTCGCCGGTTGCGCCGTTAAGCCTTCTGCCGACGTCGTTCAGCTTCTCTTTCACATCCTTGACGATGTCGTCGACGGACTCCGCGTAGTCCTCGTTCACCAGCGTCACTTCCTGCCGGAACAAAACTTTCCCGCTGCGGAAGCTGCGATCCGTCCATACCGCTTGAATGACGGCCGTGGCCTCCGCGATCTTCTTCGGAATCGTGACTTTGCCGTTGGAAGTCACGCTGACATCCCTGCTTCCGGACACCTTGCTCCATCTCAGGACGGAGGACGGAATCTCGACGCCAAGGAACGTCAATCCGTATTGGTGCTGGCGACCGTTCGCCGTAATCTCCACCACTGGCACAGCTTCGGCGCGGATCGTGGCAACGTTCCACGCTGTGGCGGCAAGTTCGTCGTAGCGAAGCTTGCCCTGGAAGTTGGCGATGACGGAGCCGATATCGGCCGGCCGAACGCCCAGATTGGACAACGCGGCGCTTAACGGATAGGCTTCGGTTCTGGACAGAACCGCCGCGATCGCTTGATTGCGAACCGCTCCCTGCCTTTCGGGACTATCGAGCAGCCGTCCCAGCTCCGACGGTCTCATTCCGGCCACGATGGCGCGGATTTCTCCTTCGACGCCTCCGCGGCTTTCGCCGTCTCCGAACCAGAAAATCAAATAATCGTCCATTGTCAGCCGCTTGATCCCCGCCGCCTCGGCGACCGTCTGCAGCGCCGCCCGATGTTCCGGATCGGCGAGCACGGCTTGCAGCTCCGAAGCCTGGGCATCGTAATGAATCGCGCCGACGGCTCTCACCGCTTCGAAGAGCTGAAGACGCAGCGCCGCCTGATCGACGTCCGCCGGCAGACGAGGCGCGATGCTCCTCCAGACCGGATCGATCAACCGTTGGTTAGCGGCTGCGTTCAGACCGGCGAGCTCGTCGCGCAGGTTGCGCACGGCGCGGGCGTCCGATGGATCTCCCGCAAGGAGCGCGTCGCGAATGAGGCTCATTCGGGCGATGAACGCTTCGACCGGGAAGCGGTCGCCTTCCGTCTCTTTGGCCGTCAGCGTAATCTGCTGTTCGAAAACCACTTTCGCTACCCCGTTGAGAGGGTTAACGAGACTGGCTCGAATGACCGCCGATGCGCTTTCGACGCCTTCGGGAATCGTAACGACTCCCTCCGGAGTAACGGTTGCTTCCGGATCTCCCGACGCCTTATCCCATCTAAGCAGGAAAGCGGGAACCTCCGTTCCGTGTACCGTCAAAACATAACGATGCTCTCGCCCGTCTTCGCTGATCTGCGCGTTCGCTTCGGCGACCGTGCGGATATAAGCGATCAGCAGCGCGCGAACGGCGGGCTCGTCCTTCTGCAGCTTGAGCTGAAGCCCTCGGACGGCGGCCCCGATATCTCCTGCCGTGATGCCGAGGTTGTTCAGCAACTGGCTCACTTTGTAGTTGTCCGTATCCCTGAGCACGCTGTCGGTTGCCCGGATCAGCACGTCCGTCAATTTTTCCTGACTGGCCAGCACCATCGCCATTTCCACCGGCGACAAACCGGAAAGCATGTCGACGAGCGCACCCTCGATGCCTTTGCGCGCGCCGCCGTCTCCCAGCACGAATTCGACCGTATCCTTGAACGTCACGTTCACCCCGCCGCCGGCCGATTCGATCAGCCGAACCAGAGCGATGAATTCCGGATTTCTGCGGATGGCCTTGTATTCCGACAGCTCGGGGTCGTACCGGGCGGATGCGATCGCTTTCGCAAATCTAAGCAGATTGGCTTTCGCCGCCTCGCCGTCGACCCCTTCGGGAAGCTTGCCGCTGATTTTGCTCCAGATCGGGGCGATCAACGGCTCGTAGTCGGCCTCGCTCAGTCCGGCGAGCTCGATGCGCAGATTTTGTACGTCCTGGAAGTCCGCCGGATCGCCGGCAGCCAGCGCAGCGAACAACTCGTTCACGCGATCCAGAATGCCCGAAGCCAGCAAGCTTGCCCATTCCGCCTGATCGTCATACGGCGGCGCGACAATCGGCGGTTCTATCACCGGAGGCACCGCTTCCGGAGGTTCTACTACCGGCGGCTCTACCACTGGAGGTTCAGTCTCCGGGGGTTCCGCTACAGGCGGCTCGGTACCCGGCGGTTCTACCACTGGCGGTTCCGTCCCTGGCGGATCTATTACCGGTAACTCCTCGGCATACGCCGTTTGCAGCCAGCCGATCCTAGCCTCCCCTCCTTTGTCTCCGAGCGGTCCCCCGCCTATCGAGGTTACGGCCATTGCGGCCGCAAGCGCCGATAGCGTGATCTTATTGC